>NZ_CP029608.1:5997925-6161103 GCF_003352185.1 Pseudomonas kribbensis | reverse complement strand
TGCTGATGAGCGAAGAGCAGGCCAACAACCTGACCTACTTCGCCTTCGCCAAGGAAAACAAGGCAGAGCCTTTGCTGGCGCCGACCAAGGCCAGCATCGGTGCACTGCCGGACGTACTCGCCGGCCGCTATCACCTCGAGCGTCTGCTCGGGGCCGGCGGCATGGGTGCGGTTTACCGGGCCCGGGATCTGCTGCACGAACAGTTCGGCGATCCCGATCCTTACATTGCGCTGAAAATCCTCAGCGAAGAATTTGCCGAGTCGCCGGATGCCAGTGCCTTGCTCTACAGCGAGTTCGCCCTGACCCGACGCCTGCGCCACGACAACGTGTTGCGACCGCACACGTTCGAAGTGGACACCGATTGCCAGCGGGCCTTCATCACCATGGAACTCATGCGTGGCCTGACCCTGGACAAACTGCTCTGCGAGCGGCCGCTGGGCCTGCCGTGGAAAGAACTGCGCGACATTGCGCTGCCGCTGCTCGACGCGCTGGCCTACGCCCACCGTCGCGGCGTGCTGCACGGTGACATGAAACCGAGCAACGTCATGCTCTGCGAAGACGGCGTGCGCCTGTTCGACTTCGGTCTCGGGCAAGCCGAGGAGGGCATCCTGCCCGGCCTGCCGCACCTGAGCCGCGAGCGCTTCAACGCCTGGACCCCGGGCTACGCCGCCCCCGAACTGCTCGAGGGCCAACCGCTGTCGGCCAGCGCGGACGTGTACGGCGTGGCCTGCGTGATCTATGAACTGGCGGGCGGCAAACACCCGTTCCGCCGCTTGCCCTCGACCCAGGCCCGTGACGAACACCTGGATCGCGAACTGCAAGCCCCGGCAAATCTGCCGACACACTGTTGGCCCGCGCTGCGCACCGCGCTGGCCTTTGACGCGGCAGAGCGCAACATTTCTGCCGACCAATTGCGTGACGCCTTGGGCGCCACTTCGTCCTGGCTGCAGCGTTTGCGACTGCGGGCGTAACGGATGACATTCGAACAGGGAGCACACTATGTTCAACCCAGCTAACGAAACGCACTTCAGCCTGACGGTCGAAGACTACGTGGGCGACCTGCAAGTCCTGTCGTTCACCGGTACCGAAGGCATCAGCCAGCCGTTCCGTTTCGACCTGGAACTGGTCAGCGAAAACCCGGATCTGGACCTGGAAAAACTCCTGCACAAACAGGCGTTCCTCGCCCTCGATCCACAAGGCTCGGGCATCCACGGCCAGATCTACCGCGTCGCCCAGGGCGATGCCGGCAAGCGTCTGACCCGCTACAAAGTCTCGTTGGTGCCGCAGCTGCAATACCTGCATCACCGCACCAACCAGCGCATCTACCAGCAGATGTCAGCGCCGAAAATCATCGCGCTGATCCTCGACGAGCACGGCATCAAGGGTAACGCCTACAGCTTCCAGTTGAGCCAGCCGTGCCCGGATCGCGATTACTGCGTGCAGTACGACGAAACCGACCTGCACTTCGTCCAGCGCCTGTGCGAAGAGGAAGGCATTCACTACCACTTCCAGCACAGCCAGAAAGGCCACCTGCTGGTGTTCGGTGACGACCAGACCGTGTTCCCGAATCTCGGCCAGCCCACCGCGTATGTGCAGGGCAGCGGCATGGTCGCCGAAGAACCGGTGATCAAAGGCTTCCGGCTGCGCCTGGAAACCCGCACCAGCCGCACCACCCGCCGCGACTACGACTTCGAAAAGCCGCGCCTGCAAATGGAAGCAGCGTACAAACCCGACGGCGAGAGCACCGAACCGGATCTCGAAGACTACGACTACCCCGGCCGCTTCATCGACCGCGCCCGCGGCAAATTCCTCAGCCAGCGCGCCCTCGAACGCCACCGCGCGGACTACCGCCAGGCCGAAGGTCGCGGCGACCAGACAAAACTCGTCAGCGGCCACTTCATGGAAATGTCCGACCACCCGCGCAGCGAGTGGAACGACCTGTGGCTGCTCACCGAAATCTTCCACGAAGGCAAACAGCCGCAAGTCCTCGAAGAATCGGTGACCAGCGACACCACCGACAACAAGGACGACTTCCACCAGGGCTACCGCAACCGCTTTCTCGCCACCCCGTGGGACGTGTTCTACCGCCCGGCCCTCGAACACCCGAAACCTCGCGTGCTCGGCAGCCAGACCGCCATGGTCACCGGCCCCAAAGGCGAAGAAATCCACTGCGACCAATACGGCCGCATCAAGGTGCAATTCCACTGGGACCGCGAAGGCCAGGCCGACGACAAGACCAGCTGCTGGCTGCGCGTCTCCAGCTCCTGGGCCGGTGACCGCTACGGCGCCATCAGCATCCCGCGCATCGGCATGGAAGTCCTCGTCACCTTCCTCGAAGGCGACCCTGACCAGCCCCTCGTCACCGGCTGCCTGTACCACAAGGAAAACCCGGTGCCCTACGCCCTGCCGGCGAACAAAACCCGCAGCGTCTTCAAAACCCTCAGCTCCCCCGGCGGCGGTGGCTACAACGAACTGCGCATCGAAGACAAAAAAGGCGCCGAACAAATCTTCATCCACGCCCAGCGCGACTGGGATGAAAACGTCGAGCACGACCAGAAAATCCGCGTCGGGAATGAACGTCACGACACCGTGGTGAAGAACACCTACACCGAGCTGAAGGCCGAAGAACATCGCACCACCATCAGCGACCGCAAGATCGAAGCGCGGATGGACGACCACCTGACCATTGGTGAGAACCAGCATGTGAAGCTCGGGACGGCGCAACTGACCAGTGTCGGGAAAGAGATACACATCAAGGCGGGGGACAAGATTGTCATTGAGGCGGGGACTGAGCTGACGATTCTCGGCGGCGGCAGTTTCATCAAGCTCGATGGCGGTGGTGTGACCGTGGTTGGGCCGGTGGTGAAGATCAACGCCGGGGGCTCGCCGGGAGCAGGCACTGGCATCGGGATCAAACCGCCGGTGCTGCCGGGGGCGGCGGATAAGGATAAGGCGGGGAGTTTGATGGATCAGGCGTTGTTGAATGCGCCGCCTGAGAAGGTTAAGCCGAAGGCTTTTTTTGTGTTTTCTGAGTGATGAGTTCGTGATGACAAAGAACAAATACGTAATGAAGTGGTTTTCCATTGCGCTCTGGAGCCTGGGGATGAGTTCAGGTGCCTATGCCTCATCGTCCAATGCCACCCAATGTCCAAGCAGCGATTTTGTCGAGTTCGTCAAAGCTTTTTCATCCGAACCTGAGGTACAGAAAGCCTTTATCGCGCCCTCTGTGAAGCATGTTCATGTAACAGCTGATGGGAAAATACCGAAGGTTGTTGAGCGGAGCCTGAATGCGATTGACGCTGACGAGTTGAAGGTACTGCTTCCGGAAAATGCGGCCGCAGCGAATCTCATAATTCAAATCAAGGTGCCGAACAGAGTAATCGTCCGCGATGAGGCAGGCCATTTTTTGAAGATCTTTGTTTTCAAGCGTGGCGACTGCTGGGTCTTGAACCGAGTGGAAGATTGGACTCTCGATGCGGTCATGAATGAAATCACTCAGTCTGAAAAACTAACGCCCGGTGAGCTGGAGCTAAAGAAAGGCGTCATATTTGACAGACTGGTCAACAAGGCATCTTCAGAGTCTGGCGTTTATCTGTACGTGGCGGAATTGGATAGCTATTTAGATGGTGCCCGAAAAGGTTCGGCCCAAGCAGCTCTCGCGGCTGCGGGAATTAGTCTTTCTGGGCAGGCACCAAGGTTAGAAAATTCCAGAATACTGGAGTTGTTGCTCCAAGCTTCAGAATCCGTCCCCGATGCGGGCTTGACTCTCGCAGATTTTTACTGCGATGAGGGGGAGTACGACGAAAAACGCGGTTGTATCAACCCAAAAGAGTCGATAGCAACATTGGAGCGCGCCGCCAACCTGGGCTCGACTAACGCATTGATCCGTCTGGGTGAAGTATACGAATTGGGCACTGTCGTAGATGCTGACTTGCCTCATGCGATGGCGTGTTACCTGGAGGTTCAAAAAGCCGACCTTGAGACGGGCACTGCTTCGATTGAGCGTTTAGCAACTCGGGGTGTTGTCCGTGATAACTCAATTCAATGTATTAAAGCAGGAAGCTTTCGATGAGCACTGGACTACTTGAACAAAGAGATCAATACCGCACTGGTTATGAATACGGTCCTTATAAAGGCGAGACGGACCATGATAATAACGGCAGGAAAGAAATCGATTGCTCTGGTCTTCTATATCGAATGTTGAAGGATGCGGGATATACAATTCCGTATCTCACCACGTCCGGCTTAAATTCTGATACTACATATTTTGATGTGATCCCACTCGCGAATGTCGAGCCTGGTGATATCGCACTGTGGATCAACTTCCACGGACATACAGGTGTTATTGAAGATATCTCCGGCCCTATTCGAAATAAGGGCAATTTTTTCGGTTCGCAATCTTCAAATGGACCGAAATCTGCAAAATATGGAGTTGGCAGTGGCTTTTGGCCGATGCCAGAAAAGTTTTTGCGCCCTAAATCTATATATAGAAACGCTCAGCCTGCCGCTGCAGCTGCTCCAACCCCAGCTCCGGCGGGGGCTGAGCCATTGATGGCTTTCCAATATCCATTCCGAAAAGCTGATGGCAAGCAATTCACTGGAGCAGATGAAGTCTACAAAGTCCTAGAGAAAGAAACTTCGGGGCACTTCTTGCTTGGCAGTAATAAATTTTGGCATGGCGGAATTCATATCAGTGATTCCAGTGCGCCACAATGCGTTTTAGATGAGCCGATACGCTGTATTGCAGATGGTGAGGTGGTTGCTTATCGGCTTAACAAAGATTATTTGGAGTCAGAATTCGACGTCGAAGGTGATACGAAAAAGCTAAAGTACACAAACTCATTTTGTTTGGTTCGGCATGAATATAAGTCCGCACCTAATCCAGAGGAAGGTGCAAATAAGAATAAGCAAAACAAGCTAGTATTTTTTAGTCTGTATATGCATCTTTTGCCTTTCGATCGTTATCCTTTGCCGTCTGCGGATGTACCCAAGCCCAAAGTAACGATGATGGTTGGTGATTTTAATGCATACGAGGAGCTTCCTGTATCCAGCAGTATAGTTTCTTTAGGTAAGTTGGCTAAAGGTTCCAAGCTGGAAATTTTAGATCAAAAGCCTATTGCTGATACCGATCGTATATATGCTAAAGGCAAGATTATTTCTGGTGATGTGAAACTAGGTTCTCAGAAAACAAAAGAGGTAGGCGGTGAGGTTTGGTTTGCTTATTTGAAGGGCGGTGAGCCGTATAAAAATAACGCTGGTGATAGAATTTGGACTGCTGATAAGGTGCCGGAACGGGAGCGTCCTAATTATTGGCAGGGGAAAGTGAAGGGGACAGTTGTTAATAAACTTCCTCTTTATGAGGCCCCCCTAGATGCAAGCAATGGAAAGCCGGCAGGCGCTCCGCACGGCACTATGCAGTTGATTATGAATAGTGTCGTGGAATTCGACAGTCAGAAGGTACTTAATTTAGTATTAGGCACGTCAGTGAGGCGAATGGCTGAATGTACTTTGATAAGTGGCGATCTGGTTGCTGCTGGAAATATACCGCCTAAATTTTGGGCGTGTGTCGAAAATACGCCGGAAAACAATGTGTTGAAGTGGAATGTAACTGAGCCGGCGGCTGTTGATTCTGTTTTAAATGTTGGTGTCGGAATTAAGGCAGGAGATCCGGTAGGGTATCTAGGCCAAATAGAAAATATTACTGAGGCAGGAGATGTCAGCGAGAAATTTCAGGTTCATGTAGAGGTTTTTACTGCTGATGCAAGTGTTGAAGATTTTTTAAAAAATACTGCTGGTTTGAAAACTGGGAAGAAGTATTTGTCCGTGGTAAAAGGTACCTCCCTTAGGCTAAAACCACCAGCGGCGGGAGACGTGATTCTCAAGGAGTCGCACGCTATCGATTTAAGCAAGATAGCAATTTATAAGGACTCGCAAGAATGGTACGAGGTTAATGTCAAAGACGAAGGTCAAAGTGTGGCTGGATTGATAAAAAAAGCCGGCGCGCCGTTAATCTCGCAGCATGATTGGGAGAAGCTCGGTTTTCAAGTAGTTGAAGAGTCGAACGCCACTGCTGATGGTTTTCTCGATCCGAACGATATGCCAATTTTTTTCAAGAAATTGTTTGATAATATCGATAAGGACAATAATAAAGAAATAGATGCTTCAGAGTTGGCTGATGCGTTGAAGGATACTGATACGCGCTCCCAATGGTCAAAGCTTGTCGCCAGGCACCCAACTGAGTGGAAAGATAAGGCTAATCAACCAAAATGGAGTCGTCTGGATGATATTTTGGCTCATTCGCCAAAACTAAAAGCCCATGAGAAAGAGAGGATCGATAACTTTATCTTCTGGGAGGAGCTATCTGGAAAGGCTTCACCTGAAACCAGTCTGGTTTGGCATTTTCATCCTATAGAGTTTGTCTCAGGGTTTACCTCCTCTGTTTCGGAGTTAATTTCTTTCGATCAAATGAAGAAAATGTTTCCGGACTCTTCTGAGGAAAAGCGTGAAGAGGTTAGGGGGTTATTTAATAAGTATGCTGATCGTTTTGAAATCAACACCGCACCGAAAATGGCACAATTTTTTGCCCAAGTTAAAACTGAGGTTGGTAGTGCGTTGGTAGGAAAAGTGGAAGATCTTTGGTATTCGGCTGAAGCTCTCAGATCTAAGTTTGGAAGATATTTTAATACCTACCCTGCCGAAGCGGAATTGTATGGGTATAAGCGTATTACGATGGCGCAGTATAATGCGTTAAGTCCCGCGGCGAAAAGTGCCTATACGATTCGAAAGAATAAGGCTTATTCTCAGTTTCCCAATGAAGATGAGATAGCAAAGCGTATCTATTGCTGCAACTCGGCTCAAGGTGCATTTGTGTTGACTGCGGGTGGCTGCGAAGAAGGTAAAAAATATAAAGGTAAAGGATTTATCCAGCTAACATGGAAGTCGAACTATCAGGCGGTAGAAGATCGCTTAAAACAAAAAATTCCTGAAGAAACCATTGAGATGGTTTCTAATCCAGATCAATTGCTGGATACGAAAATAGGGCTCTTATCGGCTATGGGATTTTGGGATGTGAATAATATAAATAATCTAGTTGCACCGGACACTGATTCCACTAATAAAATTACGGAAGTTGTTAACAAGCATACTGACAGCTATGGGGAGCGTAGAGCTAATTTTACCGCTATCTATCAGGAGCTCAATAAGTGATTAGTTCAAAAAAGGTTTTGGGGCTACAGATTTTTTTGTTTGCCACTTTTGCTAGTCAGTTTTCGTGGGGAGACCCGAGCGAAAATCTTCCTTCCCCGGAGAGAGTGAAAAAAGAGATTGCTATAAATTTGATTTCCGGAATGGGGGCTCAAAAGCTCATAGTTGAAAGAAATGATAATGCATCACTTCCCGATAAATTGGTTTTGCTTGCTGATGTATCGGGGGAAAGAAAAGTCATTTTTAGCGCAAATTCTGCATTGGCTAAAATTAACAATGCGTATTCACCTAGTAGTTTTGATGGCTTTGAAGTGTCGGTTCTGCAAGGTGTCGATAAAATTATAAGTGTTGTGGATTCTCAGGCGGAGACTTATACGTTTAATTCGGACTCGCACGTTGCAGGAGATGTTGTGAGCTTAATTACCAAAAAAGAAGATGAGGTCACACATAATTTTAACGTTCAGTTTCAATATGATGCCGCTCGTAAAATAGTTGCGGTTAGTCAGCTTGTGTATACGGTTAATAATGACTCTTGTGATCGGTCTCTTAAGAGTGCCTATGTGTTACCTGTGAATGACTTGATTTCCAAGTCCCTCGAGAGTTTTGATGGGGCTGGTGCATTTGAGTATCTTCAGAAGTTAAATTTTGAAATTCAAGAGGGTCGAATTAATCGGCAGAAGCTCATGTCGTCATTTGTAGCGTCGACGGCTGATCAAGCACTAGCGGCATTTAAAGGGAATGACAAAAACAAACTAATCAAATCTATGGGGGGGCTTGTTGCCGATGGGGGCGATAGCGAATCGTGCGCGCCTGAGAGTTATATAGCTGAGGCTTACTACTACCCTGATAAAGTTAGTTGGTCTAATGATCTTGGTTTTTTGTTTGCTGAGGCTGGGTACTATGCGGAATCTGTTGAACTGCTAAAAAAAGTCATTTCTGAAAATCCAGAAAGAACGGTCGCCTACTTAAATATTGCGGATGCTTACTGGGGTCTAAGTCGAAAGGAATTAGCGGCGGAGAACTACAAGAAATATAGTTCTATGATGCAGCAGTCAGGTAAGGTTGCGAAAATTCCAAAGAGAGTTGTGGAACGATCTGGCTCTTGACTATCTGGTGCAGTCGCTTAATAAGATCAAAAAATTTAATTGCTGCCCGATGACATTGGTCTGCATGGGCTCTAGGTAGATCTGTTCCATTGGGCATTTTTTGATGAAAAAGCTATTCCCTTTATTCATGGCGTTTTTTCCCCTTGCCTCCCACTGCGAGGTCACGTCCGAAAACTACTGCTTCGATGATACCCACTCGATCAAGTTCGAACTCAGAACCTTCTATGATCACGACAGCAATTGGTCGGGTGGTTTCGTTAAATACGCCAAGTCGAAAGCGCCGATTTCTATCGTACTGACGGATCATTAGGAAGAAATACTTGCCCCGGACGCACCCACACAAAACACCCGTACGTGGTCCGAGATTATCGACGGCAAGGTCACGGGAACCTATGAGTGGGTCACCCAAGCAGCGATGAGCGTTTCGATGGTGTTCACCAAGAAGTCCAACGGCAGGAAATATAGCTTCCTTCTTAACCCGAATATCGACGCTTCTCTGGCAAGTGGCTGCAACTGGGAGCAGGGCGAACAATGAGCGAGATGAGTTTGGGTTTAGCTCTCTGCGGATTCTTGGACTCAACGTTCGCGATGGCGAGGTGACAACCTTTAGTCCGATGAAAAACGGAGTTACAGAATGAAAGGATGTTCAGTTCTACTCGGCAGTCTCTTAGCCATTGCCATGCCCGTGGCTTACGCCGCCAACCCGGACTTCAAGGATTACACCGTCACCCCAGTGTTCGCCGGCACTAATCATGAGCCTGTGCCGCAAGAACACAGCAACTCGATGATGGATAAGGCTCGTGCACAGGCACTCAAAGGCAAGGTCAACTTTGCCGGCCACTACATCCTGTACCGAGTCGGTTGTGGTGGCAGTGCCATTTGCGGCGAAGTACTGGATGCGCGTACGGGGGAGGTTGTCGGCGGACTGCCGAATGCATACGACGGCAATACCTTCAGCCTGTCGAACAAGCCCGATAGTCGTCTGCTCATTGTTTCCGGCATTGCGGCCGATACCGAAGAGGACGCGCAGGGTAATGAGCTGGAAAGCCGCTACAGGACCCGCTACTTCGAGTTTGTGAACAACGAGTTCCGGCTGCTGACGTTCAAGGATTTGTGATCGCCGCTGTTTGATTAAGGATGATTGGATGAACCGCATTTCCATTCGGCCCATGCTGAGTGCACTTCTAATGTTGCCCCTCACCTACGCCATTCCGGCAACGGCCGAAGCCGGGAGTTGCTACGGCTATCTCACCGAAATGGTCAGGAGCAGCAACTTCCCGTTTCGCTATGTCGGCAAGGACAAGGTCAATCTGTTGATTGATGAAGACGACGGTGAAATGGTGCGAGCCCAGTTGCTCTTTGATACGAACGGCACCGGCACCATCGGCTGGATCAAATACACCCCGGCCACTCGGGTGTTGCTCAACACCTCGGCTGAACTGGAAGAGCCGGTGGAACTGTCATTCGATGCCAAATTCGCCGACGGCTACGCAAAGTGCCTGGCTGGACAACAGGCCGGTTAACGGCAAAAGGGAATTTTCCATGAATCAGTATCTTCTCGCGGGCAGCCTTTCGCTGTTGCTCTCGCTTCCAGCTTTCGCCGCTCCCAAGGACGCCTACACCCAGCGCAATGTCATGCAATGTGGCGGCGTTGAAGTGGTGATGGTTTCGTCCTGCCGATCCGTGACGGTGGATGACGCAGAAACCCACCTCATCCCGGTTTGCTCCGACCAGACGATCAACATCGGCGGCAAAGTGCTGCGCCGCAATATCGACAAGGTTTCACAGCTCACGTCTGACGGTAAGAAAGCGAAGATGCTGAGTAACGTGGTTGTGGCGATGGATTGTGTGAAAGGCACCAAGGGCAGTCTTGTTTCGATAGGCGGCTACGGCGGTTGCGGTGCTTGCCCTGAATGGCGCGGGTATTACTCGACGGCCGGGCGATTGGAGCAATACAGCTTCGATAATACCCAGCGCTCATTTGGTTCGAAGGGTTCCTGGGAAGAACTGATCAAGGCTTATGGCGTGACGAAGAGGCAGTTGCAGTCGGAAAGTCCGTCGGTGAAAAGGATCGATTATGGGCAGCCTTAAGTGGTTGATGATTGTCATGAGCCTGTTTGCTTCAGCCAATGCCTTGGCGGAGAACATGCAGATCGTCGGGGTTGGCGGGCACATGTTGACGCTTAAGGACAAGACATGGAACAGGCCTGTTCCGGAGTCTGCGGTCGCCTCGTTTACCGCGAATGGCAAAACTTTCCCCCTCTATGTTTCCGACGTTGGTACCGAAGCGCATTACAATTGGCTAAGCCCTGACAAAAAAACAGTGCTGCTTCTTCAGACTCAGTATGGCGTTGTCATTGGTCAAGAGGGTGAAGAAATCCCGACAGAGGAGACTGGTTGCGGTGTCGTTTCGATGGAGACCGGTTGCGTATTGAGTCAGCACGTAGCCACGTTTTGCTACGGCAAGTGGGAGGGCAATCGATGGGCTTCCGGTGAAGGGGAAGTTCTTGACCTCGCCTTGACGACACCGTCTCCAAAGGATTTGTTGAATCAAGTCTCAAGTATTGAGATGCCGCAATCTCGCGTGGAAGAACTCGAACTCAATCTTCGCACTATAAGTCCAGACGCCTATATGGCTTGTCACCCACCGGCGCGCAATGTTCAAGCTCTCAACGACCTGGCCTTCTACCTAGCCGAGGGCGGTAACGATGAACTTGCACTGAAGTTTTATCGCGGCGTCGAGACCGTCGGTAAACGCACAGTGCTGATGTTGAACATCGCCGATTCACTCTGGCGCCTTGATCGTAAAGATGAAGCGCAGCGGTATTACAGCCAGTACCGCGACGCGATGAGTGCGGACGGCAAGGCGCAGAAAATACCTCAACGCGTAGTTGAGCGATCCGTCATTCAGGGAATGAAACATTGAACATGTTTGTGCGCTTTATCGCGTTGTCCTTAGGACTGCTGTCCGCTTCAATCGCGCTCGCTGAGGACAACTGCAAAGTCATTACGGTGAGCTGGCAATACGACCAATGCGTGGAAGCCGACCGCAATAGTGCCGATGCAAAACTCAATGCCAGCTACAAAAAGCTGATGGCGCGATTCGAATCTCGATGGAAGCCTGAGCCTGAACAAGGAAAGGCTTACATGGCCGTGGCCAAAGAATCGCAGCGGGCCTGGATCAAGTTGCGCGATACCACTTGCCCCCTCGATGCCACGGATGTCGAACCCGGATCGCAGGCATACACCTTGGTGCTCAATAAGTGCATCGCCAGAATGAGTCTAGAGCGTGCAGCCTTCCTGGATGCGGTCGTCCCGGATGGTCCGAGTGAAGTGGTCGATGTCGCCAAGGTTTCCAGTTCTGCTTCGCAACGATACGGCGATGTGGTCGCTCGTTATGTCACTTCGTTTGGCAGCCCCTGCCTCAATGTTCAGATCCTCGCGCCCAAGGGCAATTGGCGAGTGCTCTCCTCAAAACGGTTTTGCAGTTTTAACGGCAAATCGTTTTGGGATGGTTACGCCAGTGCGTTGTTTGAGGATCATGCATTCACTGCGGATGGTTTACAGCTGACGCTCAGCTTGTTCGAGCTTCGTGAAGAGGCAGAGAAGCGCCTCGCCTGTGTGATTCCAATTCAGGACGAGCAAATCAAAGAGCTGAAATGCGGCGCACCTGAGTCAGCGTAAATATTTAGAAGATTGATCAGCAGGGAAGTGATCGGAATTGACCAGATTCTCAAGTTGTTTAGGTACGCTCGGCCTCATCGCCGGCTTGTCGACTCAGCCGGCATCGGCAAGCGACCCACAAACCATCGGAGAACTGCATCCCCCGGTGGTTGCTTCGTTGGGTGATCAAAAGATCACGGTGTTTTTTTTGAAGAACAACCTTAAGGATCAGGTTAGAGACGTGCATGTGCCAGATGCCGAGATTTTCTACACGCCCATGAATGTGGTGAAACCTTCGCTGAATTATGTGTGGAAGGTTGAAGGCGAACAAATTGCCTCGGTGTTCTTCTTCGAGCGCAAATTCCCTGAGCGAGCGGGGAAGTCCATGTTTGTCCTGACAAAACACAAAGTTCTGCACGAGCATTTCGATGGAGATTCCTATTCGGTGCTGGAACTTCCGCTCTTCAAGGACGGTGACCACTTGGCTTTGCAGTTCTTTCGGGGTGACCTGCCAGATCCTGAGTTACAGAACTGCCTTGACGGTATCAATCGGGAAGATGGCTTAGAAGTCGAGTGTGCTTACAAGGATGCGGCGAGCATCAAGAAGTACTTGGCGGATCTGGATGGAAGGATGATTTCGGATTCGAAACTGGAACAGGGCAACCGTCAGAAGCCACTCAAAACTGATGGTGACAAGGCCAGTGCTGCTTGTCCCTCACCCAACTTTTCAACGTTCCTCTCAGCCTTCTCTGAACGCGCAGCGGTGCAGAAAGCCTTCGTCCAGCAGCCGCTGAAAATGGTCACGACCGTGGCCGGTGATCCCGAGCCTGAGATGCAGAAAAGCAGCCTCAGCGGCGATCAGCTCAAGTTCCCGATCATTCCGGATGCAGCGAAGCGAGAGGCTCAGGGCCTGACGTTGACCATCAAGGAAGAGCAGGGTGATCACGCCGTCGCCATCCTGCAGAAACCGGATACCGATTATGTCTTCGAGTATCGGTTTGTCCGTGGGCCATGCTGGCGGCTGGAAGAAGTGATGGATTACTCGCTTTGAAACAGGTGGCAAGTTGAAAAGATTAGGTTTGATCGCGTTATTGCTGTGTTCTTTCTCTGCGGTTGCGGGACCGATGTTCCCGTCACTCACGTCGTGCAGGGACGTTGGCAGCGAATGCGCGCTGGCGCTGAAGGACAACTTCCTGGTGGACGTACACTCCGGGCAGCGTCTCTCCGAGACGGAGGAACCGGCTGGGGCGATGAGTGGCTTTTGGCTGTACCGAGATGGCGAGCGCTACATCCTTCAGGAAGAAAACTACTCCCAGGCGAAGACGCGCCGTTGGCTGGTTTTCACCTACGACAGCGGCAAAGTGGTGCTCGACGGCGCTTATGTTTTCTCGATCGACATTGATATGAACACCGGGCCCTACTGGCATGGCTACGACTGCCGAGGTAATGCCAAGCCGTTCGCCGTGCCAACGAAAGATTCGTTCAGTGAGGTCGCTTTGGAGGCGTTGTGCGGGGAGGCCGAAGGCTGGGTCGTCTCGGGCGGGGATACCAAGGTGCCGGTGTCGGCCAAAGGGCTGGCCGTCAGTGTTCCCGTTTATCACGCCCGCAACCGCGATGGTTCCGCGACTTACCTGTTCACTGAAAGCGATGATCCGGATCTTTCGAAGCTGGTTTGCCTGTCCAACTGTGCTGATATCGCGAAAGCGCCGGAGCGTGTTTCGCAGGAGACGGCACCATTGAAGGGCGGGCAGGATGGAACGTTGTGCTCGGATGACGAAGACATCTACTTCAGCTGCCCGCTGGAGGGCGGCAAGACGGTTTCTGTTTGTGCGACGGGAAACAGCAAACCCACGGCCGGTTCTGTTCAGTACCGTTATGGTGTGCCGGGGAACATCGAGATGGTCTACCCGAAGAGCGCTATGCCACCCAAGGGAAAGTTCTTTGTTGTAGATGCGTCGGAAGGCAGCGTGAACCTGAACATCATCAAGTTCAAAAGCGGTGCGTACACCTACCTGGTTAACCAGGCCTTCGTGAGTTATCTGACGGTGCTAAAGGGGGACAAAGTTGTATTCCGGCAGTCCTGTAATGCCGGTGGTCATGCTTACGTACATCGGTTGGCGGATTTCGGGTTGGAGGCGCGACCCAAAAGCGCAGAGGATTTTCGCTAGTCGCTGCTGCCGAAGATCAGAAAAGGGGACTCAACGTCCCCTTTTTTCCGCCCGCGATTCAGCTACGGCTTGGCCTGATACTCCCGAAACTCAATGTGATCGAGCGTGCCTTCCACCATCAAGCGCACGCCATCCGCCATTCTGCTAAGGCCCAGTGCCATCGAGCGGCGGGGGCCGTCGAGGTCGTCGGCCAGGTTGGCGGCGATGGCGCTGATGGACAGCAGGTCCTCGGAGGCGTTGGCCATGAGGGCTTCGGCGTCGGCGTTGGGGCAGAGGGCGAATAGGCCGCCCAGGCGTTTGGGGCGTGAGACTCTGGGTTTGAAGTGGTGGTCGAGGGCGCGTTCGGCGGCTTCGTGGAGTTTCTTCGAATCAGGAGATTCGTAGGGGGAGGTTTCTGGGATTTCAGGAGGGTTGGGTGTTGGTTTGATCATTGGAATTTACCGATTGATGGAGCTAGCAACCTCTCGCTTGCACTTCGAATGAGGTGGCAGCTGTGTATAGGTGTGCAAGACCGGTAATCGATAAACCCGGCAGACCCGAAGATCTCCCACACACAGCCGCCATAACGATTCGCGAGCATAAGAAAACACTCGGTGAATGGCTATAACTGATGTGCATCGATTCCGGACTTGCACGTCCGAGTCACCGATTTTGCGGCGACACACAGAGGCTATCGACGATGGTCCAGCCTGCCTAGTTCATGGACAGCACCGCAGTTTGAAGGACATTTCCCAAGGAATTGCGGGGTAGAGGAACAAGAAACCACTGCTGTCGGCAGCTCCTACAGGAATGTGTTTCTTCAGGTGTAGGACGGGGGGATGGTGTGACGCGGAGCGTCACGGGAGGCATGCCCACGCAGAGCGTGGGAACGATCAAGTCCTGAGAGCGAAGTCGTGACTTGGTAGTCATCTTTCAGGAAAAGCTATGCATCGTCTTCTATCAATCCAAGATAGTGGCGAATCCGTCCGAATCCCTTACACTCCCCCAGCCGTTCATTTTCCTTTTGAGGCTGTGCGCATGAAATTTCGTTTTCTTCTGTGGATGCTGGGTCTGTTGATGGGTAAGGCCAGTCGGACAAATCCTGCGTTCCAGCAGCAGTTGGGTGACAAGGATCTGGTGTTTCAGCTACAGACTCTGGACGGGAAAGTGGCGCGGCATTTCGTGGTGAAGGACCAGCGCATTACCAGCAAGTCCGGGGTGGTGGCGGAGCCGGCGTTTGCGATTGCCTTTAAAGACGCGGCGTTCGGGTTTGCCACGATGCAGGCGAAGAACAAGCAGCTGGCGTTCATGCAGGGGATTCAGGACAAGTCGATCCAGCTCAAGGGGAATCCGGCGCTGGTGATGTGGTTTCAGGGGTTGATGAAGTATTTGAAGCCGAGGAAGGCCAAGCCGAAGGCTTGAGTCCGGTGTGAACGATCAACAAAAAAGGCCCCACACTCGTTTGAGTGTGGGGCCTTTTTTATAGGCGCAAATCAGGCCTGGCTGAACTGCGAAGCCAGCTCGCGCAACAACACTTCCGCCTCAAGCACTTTGCTGACCACATCATTGGCCTTGTCACGCGTCAGGCCAACGCGCTCCAGCAGCGCATCCGGAATGTCCTCATCCGGCCCGGAGCCGATTCCGCGACTACGCAGCAGGCGCACGGCCAGGCAGACGAGGTTCGGGTATTCGGCGTAGGCGCCGTCGTAGTTCGGGTCGTGCTGGAAGCGCAGGGCGGTGGCCAGTTCGTCGGGCATGTCCCAGTAGCGCATCAGCCAGGAGCCGATCTGTTCGCGGCTGATGCCCAGCAGGTGTTGCTCGACGTAGCTGTGGCACAGGTGCGGGTTGACCTCCAGGTGGCGGCAGATCAGCGAGAAGTGCGGCGGGAATACGTGGGCCAGCAGTAGGTAGCCGAAGTTGTGCAGCAGGCCGGCGAGGTAGGTCAGGCCGGCTTCCGGGCGCTGGGCGCGCGGCATGGCGCGGGTCAGGCCTTCGATGACGGCGGCGGTGTAGATCGACTGCTGCCAGTACGGTGTGGTGTGTTGCGGGTGGTCCTTTGGCAGGCTCAGGGTCTTGCCGAGGGCCAGGCCCAGCGCCAGGTTGATCACCAGATCGAAACCCAGCACGCGCACGATCGCGTCTTCCACCGAACGGATCTTGCCCGGCGAGGCGTAGTACGGCGACGCCGCCCAGCTCACCACTTGCGCAGCCAGCGCCGGGTCGGTTTCGACCACGCCGGTGATGTCGTCGATGGTGGCGTTCGGGTCTACGCGCAGCTTGATGATTTTTTGTGCGGTTTCGGCCAGCGGCGGAATCTCGATGGTCGCTTCCAGACGCTGCTGGATGCGCCGCGCGGTGAACGCCTGAACGGCCTGGGTGATTTCCTCGCGGTCATCGTCCGGGCGGTCGAGGTTCGGGCGGATGCTGCTCAGGGCTTCGCCGAAGTTGGCGGCGCTGGCCTTGGTCAGCATGGTCTTGAAGTCTTCGCTGGCGATTTCCAGCAGCAGGCCCGGCTCGCCGGAGTTGATCAGCAACTTCGGCTCGCGCAGCAGGCTTTCTTCGTAGAGGCACGGCGAGCTGGTCAGCGCGGGCAGGCCCGGCAGCAGGCTCAGGCTGTGTTTGCCGAGCATCTTTTCCAGGCGTTCGGTGGACACGGCGGTCAGGCGACGGCCCGTCAGCTCGGCGAGGCGGTTGAGATCCAGCAACTGGCTCTGTGGAAACAGCACCATCAGCGCGCCGACCGCGTCATCCAGCAACACGGCCTGCACTTTGCGCGAGGCGTTGAGACCGTGGTGGTCGAGCACTTCTTCGTAGGCGACGCCCAGCTTGTTGAGCAGCAGCCGAATAACAGACGGAGCGTGCGGGGATTCGGGGGCGAGAGCAGCTTCGGTCATGGTCTGTATCCGTTTTTGAAACAATTGCTGGAGTATAACCAGCTTGGTTGGAACGAGCTTTGAGAAACTGCGACGGTGCTCACACTTGGCCGTATTGCTGCCCGTGTCGCAGCCAGCGGTCGAGCAGCGGGCTGACGTGGGTCGGCCAGCGTTCGAGCAAGGCCTGGGCGGCATCGCGCACGGCGGGCAACAGATCCGCGTCGCGCATCAGGTCAGCGACCTTGAATTGCAGCAGGCCGGTCTGGCGGGTACCGAGCATTTCGCCGGGGCCGCGCAGTTCGAGGTCTTTTTCGGCAATGACGAAACCGTCGTTGGTCTCGCGCATGATGCCCAGGCGCTGGCGGCCGATCTGCGATAGCGGTGGATGGTAGAGCAGCACGCAATGGCTGACCGCGCTGCCCCGACCGACGCGACCACGCAACTGGTGCAGTTGCGCGAGGCCGAGGCGCTCGGGGTTTTCGATGATCATCAGGCTGGCGTTGGGCACGTCCACGCCGACTTCGATCACGGTGGTGGCGACCAGCAGTTGCAGGTTGCCGGCCTTGAATTCGGCCATGACGGCGGCTTTCTCGGCGGGTTTCATGCGGCCGTGGATCAGCCCGACCTTTAGCTCGCCGAGGGCGGCGGTGAGGTCTTCGAAGGTGGTTTCGGCGGCCTGGCAGGTCAGCTCTTCGGACTCTTCGATCAGCGTGCACACCCAATAGGCCTGACGACCCTCGGCGCAGGCGCTGCGCACCCGTTCGATGACTTCGACGCGGCGGGTGTCGGTGACCAGCACGGTGTTGACCGGGGTTCGACCGGGTGGCAGTTCGTCGAGGATCGAGGTGTCGAGGTCGGCGTAGGCGCTCATCGCCAGCGTCCGTGGAATCGGCGTGGCGGTCATGATCAATTGATGCGGGCACATGCGCCCGCCGACGCCTTTCTGCCGCAGTGCCAGACGCTGTTGCACGCCGAAGCGGTGTTGTTCGTCGATGATCACCAGCGCGAGGTTCTTGAACTGCACTTCATCCTGGAACAGCGCGTGAGTGCCGACCACCATCGGCGTGCCGCTGGCGATCTGTTCCAGCGCGGCGACGCGGTTCTTGCCCTTGAGCTTGCCGGCCAGCCATGCCACCTCGATGCCCAGCGGTTCGAGCCAGCGCTTGAAGGTGATGAAGTGCTGCTCGGCGAGGATCTCGGTCGGCGCCATCAGCGCGACCTGATAACCCGCCTCCAGCGCTTGCAGCGCGGCGAGGGCGGCGACCACGGTTTTACCCGCGCCAACGTCGCCCTGAATCAGCCGCAGCATCGGTTCGTGCTGGCTGAGGTCGTAGGCGATTTCGTTGCCGACTCGTTGCTGAGCGCCGGTCGGGTTGAAGCCGAGGTTGGCCAGGTATTTCGCCGGCAGTCTGGTGGCTTTCGGCATCGCCGGCGCACGCAGGGAGCGCATGCTTTCGCGCAGGCGCTGCTGCGATAGCTGGTGAGTCAGCAGCTCTTCGAAGGCCAGACGATGCTGGGCCCAGTGATGACCGAGGGCGAGTTCGTCGACATCGGCATCGGCGGGCGGGTTGTGCAGGTAGCGGATCGCGTCGGCCAGCGGCGCCAGTTGATAGTCGCGGGCCAGTTCGGTCGGCAGCCAGTCGGGCAGGGTGGCCGGCTTGAGCAGGGTCAGGGTCTGCATGCACAACTGGCGCAGACGCGCCTGGGTCAGGCCTTCGGTCAACGGGTAGACCGGGGTCAGGGTTTCATCCACCGGCGGCGGTTCGTCGCCGTTGATGGCGCGGTATTCCGGGTGGTAGATCTCCAGTCCCGAGGCGCCGGGCCGGGCTTCGCCGTAGCAGCGAATCCGCGTGCCGCGCTTGAGGCCTTCTTTCTGCGCGTTGCTGAAGTGGTAGAAGCGCAGGCTCAGTCCGCCGGTGCCGTCCTGCAAACGCACGACAAGGCTGCGGCGCCGGCCCATGACCACATCGGCGCCGCTGACGGTGCCTTCGACCACGGCGTCCTGCCCCGGCCGCAATGCGCCGATCGGCACCACGCGGGTGCGATCCTGATAACGCAGCGGCAGGTGGAACAGCACGTCCTGAAGGTTCTCCAGGCCGACCTTGGCCAGTTTCTCGGCCATGGCTTCACCGACACCCTTGAGTGCGGTGACCGAGACCTGCGACAGCTCCGTCATGACGCAGACTTAACCGGCCGTGACCGGCGCGGCAGGTTTGGCAACCGAGCACAGGCGAATGGAGTCGGCGAGGATCTCGATGGCTTTCGGCCTTGGGAAGCTTGCGCGCCAGGCGATGGCTACGGTGCGGAACGGCACTGGGGCCGACAGTGGACGCACTTCGATCACGCCCGGGGCGTAGTGATGGCTGTCCACCGCCGACAGCGGCAGGATCGAAATGCCCAGGCCTGACGCGACCATGTGGCGAATGGTTTCCAGCGAGCTGGATTCCACCGTGGTGTGCTTGGCGCCGTCGTTGCCCTTGGTCAGGGTCGGGCAGGCTTCCAGCACCTGATCGCGGAAGCAGTGGCCTTCGCCGAGCAGCAGCAGGCTCTTGTCGTTGAGCAGGGCGGCGTCGATGGATTCTTTCTGGGTCCACGGGTGCTGGGCCGGCATCAGGACGTAGAACGGTTCGTCATAGAGCGGCAGGGTCAGCACGTCGGCTTCGTTGAACGGCAGGGCGATGATGATCGCGTCCAGCTCGCCGTTGCGCAGTTTGTCGCGCAGCACGTGGGTGAAGTTTTCTTCGATGTACAACGGCATCTGCGGGGCGACCCGGTGCAGTTGCGGAATCAGGTGCGGGAACAGATACGGGCCGACGGTGTAGATCGCGCCGACTTTCAGCGGGGCGGTCAGCTGGTTCTTGCCGGCCTGGGCCAGCTCGCGGATGCCCTGGGCCTGCTCCAGCACTTTCTGCGCCTGGGCGACGATGCCTTCACCGACCGGGGTCAGGCGCACGGCGCTTTTGCTGCGCTCGAAAATCAGCACACCGAGTTCGTCTTCAAGCTTTTTCACGCCCACCGACAGGGTTGGCTGGCTGACGTGGCAACGCTCGGCCGCGTGGCCGAAATGCTGCTCTTGGGCGAGGGTAACGATGTAGCGTAATTCTGTGAGGGTCATAGCAAGCGTCCATGAAGATGCGGGCCAAGCATACCGGCTGCAATCGATAGACGCACGTTATCAGACTGAGTGATGAATGCGACACCGGGCAATGCCGGTTTGCCGTTGGCAGATATGAGAAAGGCACCTTTCGGTGCCTTTCTGGCGGGATCGAGCCGTGTTCTGCCAATGCAGATCAGCGGCGGCGTTCCAGCGAGTAAACAAACGGCGCAACAATTTCGATCGAGCCATTGGTCAACATGTCGGCCGGTGGCTTGGGCAGCGGTTGGGCGCGGCGGATCATGTCCAGGGTAGCCCGGTCCAGATCGGCGTTGCCGGAGCGGCCCACCAGTTCGAACGACAGCACGTTGCCTTCGGCATCGACCACGAAACGCAGCCGGTTCAAGCCTTCCTTGCCCCGTGCCTGTGCGCTTGCCGGGTACTTCTTGTACTTCTGCAAATGCGCGAGCAGGGTGCCTTGCCAGCTGGCCTTGGCCGCCAGTTGTGCTGGCGACGGGCCCGGTGCCGGCTGGGCGGATTTCTCCGTCGGCGCCTGGGTCTGCTGAGGTTCCGCCGGTTTTTCCTCGGAAGGTTTTTCCTTCACCGGCTCCGGTTTCTTCTCAACCGGTTTTGGCGGTTGCGGTTTTGGCTTGGGTTTTGGCTTCGGCTTGGGTACGGCAATCTCTGCCTTGGGGGCTTCGGCCAGTTTCGGGATCGGCAGTTCTTCGACCGGAGCCGGTGGCTGCGGTGGTGTGACGACTTTCGGCGGTGCAGGCGGTGGCGGGGCCGGAACCGGTGCCAGCTCGACCATCATTGCCTGCGGCGGCAATTCGATGGGCGGGCGGGCGGTCCAGTTCAGCGCCAGCGCGATGGCCAGCGCGTGAACGCCCAGCACCACGGCCAGGCTACCGCTGTAACGCGTCAGCTTATGGCGCGTCGTGATCATTTCTTGACTGCGCTCTCGAGGCCGACCAGACCAACCTTCAGGTAACCGGCGCTGCGCAGCTTGTCCATCACGCTCATCAGGTCGCCGTAATCCACGCCTTTGTCGGCCTGGAAGAAGATGGTGGTGTCTTTCTTGCCATGGGTCCTGGCGTCGAGCACGGCGCCGAGGGTTTCGGCTTTGACTTCGTCGTCACCGATGTACAGGCGCTGATCAGCCTTGACGCTGAGGAACACCGGTTTCTCTGGCCGCGGTGCCGGTTTGGCGGTCGAGGCAGGCAGGTCGACCTTGATGTCCACGGTGGCCAGCGGAGCCGCCACCATGAAGATGATCAACAGCACCAGCATCACGTCGATGAACGGCGTGACGTTGATTTCGTGGTTCTCGGCCAGATCGTCGTCTGCGCCTTCTTTCAAATGCAGGCCCATGGCCGATTACCCCACTTTCACCATGTGCGGTTGCGAGCTGCTGCGCTCAGGCTGGTGGTCGAGGTCGCGGCTGACCAGCAGCAGGACTTCTGCCGACGCATCGGAAACCTGAGCCTTGTAACCGGCGATGGAGCGGGCGAACACGTTGTAGATGACCACGGCAGGAATCGCGGCGACCAGACCCAATGCAGTAGCCAGCAGCGCTTCAGCGATGCCCGGAGCCACGACGGCGAGGTTGGTGGTCTGGGTTTTGGCGATGCCGATGAAGCTGTTCATGATGCCCCACACGGTGCCGAACAGGCCGACGAACGGTGCGGTGGAACCGATGGTGGCGAGTACGCCGGTGCCGCTGCTCATGTTGCGGCCACAGGCGGCCACCAGACGCTCGAGGCGGAAGCTGACGCGTTCCTTGATGCCTTCTTTCTCGCGGGAGTTGACCGACAGGCGCATCTCTTCGAGGGCGTCGTGAACCAGCAGGTTGGCGAGAGTGCCTTCCTTCGCCGCAGTGGCGCTGGCTTCTTTAAGAGTGGTGGCTTTTTTCAGGGCAGCGATTTCGCCACGCAGGCGACGCTTGGCGCCCATCAGCTCGAAGCCTTTGGCAATCCAGATGGTCCAGGTGATGATCGAAGCGATAGCCAGACCGATCATTACCATCTTCACGATGATGTCGGCATTCTGGTACATGCCCCATGGCGACAGATCGTGGGCCATGCCCAGCGTGTTGTCGGCTTCAAGGACTTCAGGTGCGTCTTCGGCGCTGGCGTCCACGGCCTGAACCGGGTCGGTCGCGGCCGGCGCGGCGGCAGGGGCAGCCGGTGCAGTCTGCTCGTGGGCAGCTGGAGTAGCCGGCGCCTGGGCGTCAGCGAAAGCGGCGGTTGGCGCCAGCATCAGGCTGAGGAGCAGGGCAGCCACCGCGCTCCAGGCGCGAGGTCGGTTGGTTGGCGAAGCGGGGGTTTGAATGCGTGTCATGCTGGCCGGACCTGAGGTAGAAAAACGGTGATGCTCTTCCAGGCCTCGTGAGGCCGAGAACAAAAGTGACGTGCATTATTGCAAGTAATTCTTGTTAACAGAAGTAATAGAGTTGCTTTTTTTCCTTCATTGCTAGCCGCTCGTCCCCTGCCAGGGCTAGTCTGTCGCTTTCCGATGGGAGATTTTTGATGTCCGCGCCCTCTGTTTTGATCGCCGGTTGCGGTGATGTCGGCAGCCGTCTGGCCACGCAATTGCTGGCTGCCGGCTTTCAGGTGTACGGCCTGCGCCGCAATGTTTCACGTTTGCCGGAAGGCGTTATCGGTGTGGCCGGTGACTTGTTCAATGAAGACTGCCCCGAGACCTGGCCGGTCGGTGCTGTGGATTACCTGGTGTATTGCGCCGCCGCGACCGAGCACGATGAAGCCGGTTATCGCGCGGCTTATGTGCAGGGTTTGCAGCATGTGCTGGGCTGGCTGGACGATTACGGGCAGGTGCCGGATCGGCTGCTGTTCGTTTCCAGCAGCAGTGTCTACGGGCAGCAGGACGGGGAATGGGTGGATGAAAAATCCGAGACCGTTGCCGCTGGTTATTCCGGTCGGGTGATGCTGGAAGCCGAGCAGGTTGCGCTGAACAGCGGCATCCCGGCGAGCATCGTGCGTCTGACCGGCATCTACGGCCCGGGCCGTGAATGGCTGCTGACCCAGGTGCGTCGTGGCTATCGCGTGGCGGTCGATCCGCCGCTGTATGGCAATCGCATCCATGCCGATGACGCGGCGGGCCTGATGGCGTTTCTGCTGGAGGCGGATCGCAAGGGTGTGGCGCTGGATGACGTCTACATCGGCGTGGACGATGCGCCGGCGCCGCTGGCCGAAGTGGTGGCGTGGTTGCGCGAGTATCTGGGTGTCACCGAATGGTCGGAAGACGAGAGCGTGCGCCGAACCGGCAGCAAGCGTTGCAGCAATGCCCGGGCGAAGGCGTTGGGCTGGGTGCCGACGTATCCGAGTTATCGCGAGGGTTATGCCGCGATTCTTGAGGGTCGCTGCTGATTTGCAGATGTAAAAAAGGCGGGAGCAATGGTTTGCTTCCGCCTTTTTTGTTTCACGCGCAGATCACTGCTTCTCGAGCAACCACTTGCGTTCACCCGGGCTGAACTGCGGCTGTTCATCCGCCAGTGCCGTGTTCACGGCCTGCAAAATCTCCAGCTCCTTGCCCTTGCGAACGAAGATCCAGTTGTTGCCCTGACCGTTCTGCTGCAGCCACATGCTGTCGTTTCCGCTGCTCATCGAGGCGCAGTCGCCCGCCAGGCACAAGGCATAGCGGTCGGCACCCGGCAGGCCGGAGACTTGTCCGTCAGCCTGGAATTGCACGGTGGCGCCTTCGCCCTGGCCGCTGGCGATGGTCCAGTTGCCGCCCAGGTAGGCCGAATACAGCGCGCGTTCGAAGCTGGCGCCGATCGGTGCGCCTTCCGGCACCGGAATCTGCGCGCGATCGAAGAGCTGCTGCGGTTCGTTTTCGCTGGCAGCCTGGTGCAACTGGCCGCCGTCGCGTTTCAGCTCGCTGCCGGAGCTGCCGTAGAAATCGACTTTCCAGGCGCCGGACTGTTCGCCCTGCAGCCGTCCTTCGACGTTCTCGAAACCGTTGGTGAAGCGGGCCTGTCCGGCCTTGGTGTTGATGTCCCATTCCAGGTTCGGGCCGTAGGCCTGAAGCGCTTCACGCAGGGGGCCGCCCTTGGCGGCGGCATCGATGGCGACCTGATTGATCCAGGTGCCGCTGATGTCACGGTCGGCAGGGTTGCTGGCGCAACCGCCGAGGAAAATGGCGAGCAGCGAGAGAGCAAGCGCTTTGCGCATGGTGGAATCCTTTCAAAACCTTTTCTTTACCGCAGAGCAGTCGGCGCGACCTTGAAGGGTCGCGCCGTGCGCATTACTCGATGACCAGAATGGCATCCATCTCAACCTGCGAACCCTTTGGCAGGGCTGCAACGCCGATGGCGGCGCGGGCCGGGTATGGCTGGTCGAAGTACTTGCCCATGATCTCGTTGACCTTGGCGAAGTGGCTCAGGTCGGTGAGGAAGATGTTCAGCTTGACGATGTCCTTGAATGAACCGCCGGCAGCTTCGGCCACGGCTTTCAGGTTCTCGAAGACCTGGACGGTCTGGGCTTCGAAGCCTTCGACCAGTTCCATGGTTTTCGGGTCCAGCGGGATCTGGCCCGACATGTAGACAGTGTTGCCAGCCTTGATCGCCTGGGAGTAAGTACCGATGGCGGCCGGGGCCTTGTCGCTGGTGATAACGGTCTTGGTCATGTATGACTCCTTGTAATGGTGGGCTCAGGCACGCATGCGGGTGATGCGGATCACCCCGGTCAGTGCGCGCAGTTTCTTGATCACGCGGGCCAGGTGCACACGGTCGTGGACGCTGACCACCAACTGGACGACGCTGATGCGACCATCGCGCTCATCCATGCTGATTTTCTCGATATTGCCGTCGGCCGCGTTGACGCTGCTGGCCAGCAGGGCGATCAGGCCGCGCTGGTGTTCCAGCTCGACACGCAGTTCGACGTTGAATTCGCCGGTGACATCCTTGGCCCACGAGAGCTGGATGCATTTTTCCGGGTTGTGGCGGATTTCGCTGATGTTGCGGCAGTTGTCCAGGTGCACGACCATGCCTTTGCCCGCCGACAGGTGCCCGACAATCGGGTCGCCCGGGATCGGCGTGCAGCATTTGGCGTAACTGAGCACGAGACCTTCGGTGCCGCGAATCGCCAGCGGGCCTTCAGGGCTTGGCAGTTGCTCGCCTTCGCCGAGCAGGCGACGCGCCACGACATAGGCCATGCGGTTGCCCAGGCCGATGTCTTCCAGCAAGTCTTCGATCAGTTCGAGGCGGTACTCGGTGAGCATCGCCTTCACGCGTTCGGCCGGAATCTGTTCCAGCGCGCTGTCGAAACCGTTGAGCACCTTGTTCAGCAGGCGTTCGCCGAGGCTGATGGATTCGGAGCGGCGTTGCAGTTTCAGCGCGTGGCGGATGTGGGTCCGCGCCTTGCCGGTGACCACGAAGTTGAGCCACGCCGGATTCGGCCGTGCGCCGGGGGCGCTGACGATCTCGACCGTGGAGCCACTTTGCAGTGGTTCGGACAGCGGCGCGAGACGACGGTTGATCCGGCAGGCGATGCAGCTGTTGCCGACATCGGTGTGCACCGCGTAGGCAAAGTCGACCGCCGTGGAGCCTTTGGGCAGCTCCATGATCCGGCCTTTGGGCGTGAACACGTAGACCTCGTCCGGGAACAGGTCGATCTTCACGCTCTCGATGAATTCCAGCGAGTTGCCGGCACGTTGCTGCATTTCCAGCACGCCTTTGACCCACTGACGGGCGCGGGCATGAGTGCCTTTCGGCTGCTCGTCGCCGCTGGATTTGTACAGCCAGTGGGCGGCAATGCCGTTGTTGGCCATCTCTTCCATTTCACGGGTGCGGATCTGGATCTCGATCGGAACACCGTGCATGCCGAACAGCGTGGTGTGCAGCGACTGATAGCCGTTGGCCTTGGGGATCGCGATGTAATCCTTGAAGCGCCCCGGCAACGGTTTGTACAAATTATGAACAGCACCCAGCACGCGGTAGCAGGTATCGACCTTGTCGACGATGATCCGGAACGCGTAGACGTCCATGATCTCGTTGAAAGCCCGACGCTTGCCGCGCATTTTCTTGTAAATGCCGTAGAGGTGTTTCTGGCGACCACTGACTTCACCCTGGATGCCGTCGATGGCGAGGCAGTGGCCAAGGGACTCTTCGATCTTGTTGACGATTTCCTTGCGGTTGCCCCGGGCGCGTTTGACCGCCTGGTAGATCCGCGCGGAACGCATCGGGTGCATGGCCTTGAAACCGAGGTCTTCGAACTCGATGCGGATCGCGTGCATGCCCAGCCGGTTGGCGATGGGTGCGTAGATCTCGAGGGTTTCCTTGGCGATGCGCCGGCGTTTTTCGCCGGACAGCACTTCCAGCGTGCGCATGTTGTGCAGGCGGTCGGCGAGCTTGACCAGGATCACGCGAATGTCGCGTGCCATGGCCATGGCCATTTTCTGGAAGTTTTCAGCCTGGGCTTCGGCCTTGGTCTCGAAGTTCATCTGGGTCAGTTTGCTGACCCCGTCGACCAGTTCGGCCACGGTTTCACCGAACTGCGCTTGCAGCGCTTCCTTGGCGATACCGGTGTCTTCGATTACGTCATGCAGCATCGCAGCCATCAGGCTCTGATGGTCCATGTGCATGTCGGCAAGAATGTTTGCCACGGCAAGAGGATGCGTGACGTACGCCTCGCCGCTGCGGCGGCGTTGGCCGTCGTGGGCTTGTTCGGCGTAGAAATACGCTCGGCGGACCAGGTTGACCTGGTCATTGCCGAGGTAGGTCGATAAGCGATCGGCGAGGGCGTCTATGCTCGGCATGATAACTCCTGCCGTAGGCTGTGATCCCGCGCCGTGCTACGTCGACCAGGCATAGGCTTAGACGGCCTCGTTGGACTCGTCCTCGAACGCAGCGAAGACCGGGTCTTCGTGGACGATTTCCTGCTCGGCGATGAACTCGTAGCTCATCAGGCCTTCAGCGATTTCACGCAGCGCAACTACGGTCGGTTTGTCGTTTTCCCACTGTACCAGGGGCTCTTTGCCGCCGGTGGCCAGTTGACGGGCACGCTTGGTAGAGAGCATGACCAGCTCAAAGCGGTTTTCCACGTGTTCTAGGCAGTCTTCAACGGTTACGCGGGCCATGGTATTCCTCGGAGCGAATGCAATATGCGCGCTGCCCGGTTGGGCGAGCGGACTCAACAGTTTAAAAAATCACCAGCGATTAGGGAAGCGCTGATTTTTTGACCAGACTCTTCAACGCGCTGCAAGCACCAATGTAAAGCCCTTGCAGCGGTTTTGGGAAGTGCTGTTTCAGCCCAGCAATTCAGCCAGCAATTTGCCGAAACGCACTTGCTGGCGTTTCTGTTGCAGCTGATTGGCGCGGAAAATCGCTTTCAGATCGTCCAGCGCGTGGGCGAAATCGTCGTTGATGATCAGGTAGTCGTACTCGACGTAGTGGCTCATTTCGCTGACGGCTTCGCGCATCCGGCCGGCAATGATTTCGTCGCTGTCCTGGCCGCGGTTGGTCAGGCGCTGGTGCAGGGCCTGCAGCGATGGCGGCAGGATGAAGATCGAACGGGCCTGGGGCATCAGCTTGCGAACCTGCTCGGCGCCTTGCCAGTCGATCTCCAGAATCAGGTCGTGACCTTCGTCCAGGGTCTGCTGCAGGCGGCTTTGCGAGGTGCCGTAGAAGTTGCCGAAGACTTCGGCGCGTTCGAGGAAGTCGCCGTGCTCGCCCATCTTCACGAACTCTTCGCGGCTCACGAAGTGATAGTTCACGCCGTCCACTTCGCCCGGGCGCATGGCACGGGTGGTGTGGGAAATCGAGACGCGGATTTCCGGGTTGGCGTCGGTCAGGGCCTTGACCAGACTGCTCTTGCCCGCGCCCGAGGGGGCGGAAATGATGTACAGGGTGCCGGTGCTGTGGGTCATGTCTGTTGCCTTACTCAATATTCTGCACTTGTTCGCGCATCTGCTCGATCAACACCTTCAGGTTGACCGCCGCCTGGGTGCTGCGCGGGTCGAAGGCCTTGGAGCCCAGTGTGTTGGCTTCGCGGTTGAGCTCCTGCATCAGGAAATCCAGGCGCCGGCCGGCGGCACCGCCGGATTTCAGCACCCGGCGAACTTCGATGATGTGAGTGCTCAGGCGATCCAGTTCTTCAGCCACGTCGCTCTTTTGCGCGAGCATGACCATTTCCTGTTCCAGGCGCTGCGGGTCCATCTCGGCCTTCATGTCGGCGAAGCGGTCGAGGACTTTCTGGCGCTGGGTGGCGAGCATCTGCGGAACCAGTTCGCGCAGGGTCACTACGTCTTCCTCGATGGAGGTCAGGCGATCGTTGATCAGGCGTGCCAGCTCCGCGCCTTCGCGCTCGCGGCCGGCCTTGAGGTCTTTCAGGCCTTGATTGAACAGTGCCAGCGCCTCAGCGTTCAACGCTTGCGGGTCGGTGGCGTCGGCGACCAGTACGCCCGGCCAGGCCAGCACTTCCAGCGGGTTCAGCGCCGCCGGGTTCTTGATCAGGCCGGCGACGGTCTCGGCAGCGGCGACCAGTTGTGCAGCGCGCTCGCGGTCCACTTGCAGTGGCTTGCCGGTGCTTTCCTCGGTGAAGCGCAGGGTGCATTCCAGTTTGCCGCGCGACAGGCCCTGGCGCAGGGCTTCGCGGACGGCGCCTTCGAGGTCGCGAAACGATTCCGGCAGGCGCAGGTGGGGTTCCAGGTAGCGGCTGTTGACCGAGCGCAGCTCCCAGCTCAGGGTGCCCTGAACGCCGGCTTTCTCGACGCGGGCGAAGGCGGTCATGCTGTGCACCATGGGGTGACCTCGCGATACAGATCGGCGCGAATTGAAGCTTCGCAGCTCGATATCAATGAATTTAAGCCGACTGGCAGCAAAGGCGCAGGATTGTAGCGCAGTGCGGCAGATGCGCCCAAACACACGGTGTGACAAAGGGCTGCAGGCCGTCGGCGAAGCGCGTTTCAGGGCTCTGGATCGACGGCCGGAATTTTTAAGCAGTGCCCAGGCACGGTGCGCAGCTCTATAATGCTCCGCAGTTTTCCGTCCCCAGTACAGGTATCTCCTATGAAACGTCCAAGTGGTCGCGCTGCCGATCAGCTCCGCTCGATCCGCATTACCCGCAACTACACCAAGCACGCCGAAGGGTCGGTACTGGTCGAATTCGGTGATACCAAAGTCATCTGTACCGTCAGCGTCGAAAACGGCGTGCCGCGTTTCCTCAAAGGTCAGGGCCAGGGCTGGCTGACCGCCGAGTACGGCATGCTGCCGCGCGCCACCGGCGAGCGTAACCAGCGTGAAGCGAGCCGTGGCAAGCAGGGCGGCCGCACCCTGGAAATCCAGCGCCTGATCGGTCGCTCCCTGCGCGCTGCGCTGGATATGTCCAAGCTGGGCGACGTCACCCTGTACGTCGACTGCGATGTGATCCAGGCCGACGGCGGCACCCGCACCGCGTCGATCACCGGCGCCATGGTTGCGCTGGTCGATGCCCTGAAAGTCATCAAGAAGCGCGGCGGCCTGAAAGGCGGCGACCCGCTCAAGCAAATGATCGGTGCTGTTTCCGTGGGCATGTACCAGGGCGAGCCGGTGCTGGATCTGGACTATCTTGAAGACTCCGCTGCCGAGACCGACCTGAACGTGGTGATGACCAGCACTGGCGGTTTCATCGAAGTGCAGGGCACCGCCGAAGGCGCGCCGTTCCAGCCTGAAGAGCTGACCGCGATGCTGGAACTGGCCAAGAAAGGCATGAACGAGATCTTCGAACTGCAAACGGCTGCACTGGCCGACTGAGCAGGTTCGTAACCCGCGAGGAGGACGCGATGAGTGATGAGCAAGAGTTGCTGCCCAAGCCGAGCCACGAGGTTCGCCAGTGGGCAATGTTTTGTCACTTGTCCGCCTTGCTGGGGATCTGGGTTCCGTTCGGCACGCTGATCGGGCCATTGATCCTGTGGCAGATGAAGCGCGAGACGGATCCGTTTATCGATGCCCAGGGCAAGGAAGCGCTGAATTTTCAGATCACCGTGGCAATTGCTTCGATGATCTGCTTTTTGCTGATGGTGCTGATCATCGGGTTTGTGTTGTTCGGCCTGCTTGCCATCGGCGCACTGGTGTTGACGATCATTGGTGGCGTAAAGGCCAATGAAGGTTTTCCGTACCGTTATCCGTTTACCTGGCGCTTGATCAAATAGCATTCAGCCGAAATGTGCATGTTGGAATAATTAATTCTGCATGTTTAAAAGCCCTGACTTGTCAGGGCTTTTTTGCAACTACATAAACCTGCACTGATTGTAGGAATAGTCTGCCCGCGATGAATGGCAGAACAGATTTTATATATCCACCGGCCTTACATTTTTAGTCACAACTGTAATGCCTTGATGCGGCCAAAGGTCATTGGCAGCATGACTTTGCGCTTGTTAAGGTTGTCGCACGTCATATTCCTTCAGAAATATTTCGATATATTCAGGCCATCGAAGGCCCTTGAATTCCAGTGTTTCCGATGTTGAAACAGCCAGCCGATTCGTGAGGCGTATCCAGGGAAAAGTTCGCCTCCGACTCTATAGCCAAGAATAATCCAGATGATTCAGCTCGATTTTTACGGCACGCTCGTGGCCGCTTCCCTTGTACTTCTGCTGGGGCGTGGTCTTGTTACCCGTGTTGGTGTACTGCGCAATTTCAATATTCCCGAACCTGTCGCGGGTGGCCTGTTGGTTGCCCTGGGGCTTCTGGTATTGCGTGCGCTCGACATAGAAGTCCGGTTCGATACCTCGTTGCAGGCGCCGCTGATGCTGGCGTTTTTTGCCACTATCGGTCTGAGTGCAGACTTCGCCAGCCTGAAGAAGGGCGGTCGCGTAGTGGGGGTGTTTTTACTGGCGGTCACCGGCCTCCTGATCCTGCAGAACGCCATGGGCATCGGACTCGCCACAGTGCTGGGGCTCGACCCGCTGATGGGGCTGTTGACGGGCTCCATCACGCTGGCCGGTGGTCATGGAACCGGCGCCGCCTGGGGAACGGTATTCAGCGAGAAATACGGTCTGGCTTCAGCCTCCGAGCTGGCGATCGCCTCGGCGACATTCGGTCTGGTGCTGGGTGGGCTGATCGGTGGTCCGGTTGCCCGCCTGCTGATCAAGCGTGTCGAGGTGCCGGGTTGCCACGCGCAGGAGGCGCCGCGTCTGCCAAAGGGTTTTGAGCAGCCGAACAAGGAGCGCTCGATCACACCATTCTCGTTCATCGAAACCCTGGCACTGATCGCGGTCAGTCTGCTGGTCGGCACTCTGTTGAACGGGCTGCTGCATGGCACGGCATTCGAGTTGCCGACATTCGTCTGTGTCTTGTTCGTGGGTGTCGTGCTGCGCAACGGCCTCTCGGCGTTTGGTCTGTATCAGGTCTTCGAGCGGGAAGTCTCGGTGCTGGGCAACGTCAGCCTGTCGCTGTTTCTGGCGATTGCGCTGATGTCGCTCAAGCTGTGGGACCTGGCAGCGCTGGCGTTGCCGATCTTCATCATTCTGGCGGTACAGACACTGGTCATGGCGCTGTTCGCGGTGTTCGTGACGTTCAGGGTGATGGGGCGCAACTACGATGCGGCAGTACTGGCGGCCGGACATTGCGGTTTCGGCCTCGGTGCCACGCCGACCGCCATCGCCAACATGCAAGCGGTGACGCAGCGTTACGGGCCTTCGCAGATCGCGTTTCTGGTCGTACCGATGGTGGGCGCATTCTTCATCGATATCATCAATGTCATCGTTATCAAGCTGTACCTGGCGCTGCCGTTCTTCGCTGCTGTCTAAAGCACATTCCAGCCTGAGACTGACCCATAAAAAATGCCCGTATCCTGCGATACGGGCATTTTTCTACTGCGAAACGACGCTTAGATGGTCAGCGTCCAGTCGTAGTCGACGATCAGCGGTGCATGCTGCGAGAACCGTGGCTGACGCGGCAGGCGTGCGCTGCGCACGAAGCGCCGCAGGCCCGGAGTCAGGATCTGGTAATCGAAGCGCCAGCCCAGATTCAGCATCTCGGCCTGTTCGTTGTCCGGCCACCAGCTGTACTGGTCGCCTTCGCGGCTGACTTCGCGCAGGGCGTCTACGTAGCCCATGTTGCCGACAATCTCGTCCATCCAGGCGCGTTCCGGCGCCAGGAAGCCCGGGGATTGCTGGCTGTCGCGCCAGTTCTTGATGTCGAGCTTCTGCTGCGCGACGTACAGCGAGCCACAATAAATGTACTCGCGACGTTTGCGCCGCTGTTTGTCCAGGTACTTGCCGAAGTCGTCCATGAGCTTGAACTTCTGGTTCAAGTCCTCATCGCCGTTCATCCCCGAAGGAAGCAGCAAGGTGGCAATACTGACTTTGTCGAAATCTGCTTGCAGGTAGCGCCCGTAGCGGTCGGCCGTCTCGAAACCGAGACCGCTGATGACAGCCTTCGGTTGCAACCGCGAATACAAAGCCACGCCGCCTTGGGCAGGGACTTCAGCATCGCAGGCATAAAGGAAGTAGCCGTCCAGTTGGAAGGCTGGGTCATCCAGTTCAAAGGCGGAGGCACGGGTGTCCTGCAGGCAGATGACGTCGGCATTCTGAGCCTGCAGCCAACTGAGCAAACCGCGCTCGACTGCAGCCTGAATACCATTGACGTTCACACTGATGATCCGCATAAATGGCCCCAAAAATCGCGTGCGTGTATGATACACGGCGTCAAGCTAATTAGCTAAATCCGTGGTATTTGGGGTTTTTTTCATGCAAGCGTATCAGCGCGATTTCATTCGTTTTGCCATCGATCGCGGCGTTTTGCGCTTCGGTGAGTTCACCCTGAAGTCCGGACGCACCAGTCCTTACTTCTTCAACGCCGGCCTGTTCAACTCGGGTTCGGCCCTGGCGCAGCTCGGTCGTTTCTATGCCGCAGCCATCGCTGAGAGCGGTATTCCGTTCGACGTGCTGTTCGGCCCGGCCTACAAAGGCATCCCGCTGGCGGCAACCACTGCCGTGGCGCTGGCTGAACACCACAACCGTGACCTGCCATGGTGCTTCAACCGCAAGGAAGCCAAGGCCCACGGCGAGGGCGGCAGCCTGGTCGGCGCTCCGCTGACCGGCGACGTGCTGATCATCGACGACGTGATCACCGCCGGCACCGCGATCCGTGAAGTGATGCAGATCATCGCTTCCCAGGACGGCGCCAAGGCCGCTGGCGTGCTGATCGCCCTGAACCGTCAGGAGCGCGGCAACGGCGAGCTGTCGGCGATTCAGGAAGTCGAGCGTGATTTCGGCATTCCGGTCATCAGCATCGTGTCGCTGAACCAGGTACTGGAATTCCTGGCAGACGATCCGCAGCTCAAGCAGCACCTGCCAGCCGTTGAAGCCTATCGCGCCCAGTTCGGCGTCTGATCGCTTCTCCCGGGCAAAAAAAGACCCCGCTCAGTCAGGCTGAGCGGGGTCTTTTTATTTGTGCGATCGCTTACGGGCGCTTGCGATTGCTGATCAGCGTGCCCACACCGGTGTCGGTGAAGATTTCCAGCAGGATCGCGTTCGGTACACGACCGTCGATGATCAGCGAGCTGCCCACGCCACCCTGAACCGCTTCCAGTGCGCAGCGGATCTTCGGCAGCATGCCGCCATAGATGGTGCCGTCGGCGATCAGGTCGTCGACCTGCTGGGTGCTCAGGCCGGTCAGTACCTTGCCCGACTTATCCATCAGGCCGGCGATGTTGGTCAGCAGCATCAGTTTCTCGGCTTTCAGCGCTTCGGCAACCTTGCCGGCCACCAGATCGGCATTGATGTTGTACGACTCGCCGTTTTCACCCACACCAATCGGCGCGATCACCGGGATGAAGTTGCCTTTGACCAGCAGGTTCAGCAGTTCGGTGTTGATCCCGACTACTTCGCCCACCTGACCGATGTCGATGATTTCCGGCTGGGTCATCTCCGGGGTCTGGCGGGTGACGGTGAGTTTCTTCGCACGTATCAGCCCGGCGTCTTTGCCGGTCAGGCCGATGGCGCTGCCGCCGTGACGGTTGATCAGGTTGACGATGCTTTTGTTGACCTGGCCGCCGAGGACCATTTCCACCACGTCCATGGTCGCCGCGTCGGTTACACGCATGCCGTCGACGAAGTGGCTCTCGATCGACAGACGCTTGAGCAGATCACCGATCTGCGGGCCGCCACCGTGAACCACGACCGGGTTGATGCCGACGGCTTTCATCAAGACGATGTCGCGGGCGAAGCCGGTTTTCAGCTCCTCGCTTTCCATCGCGTTGCCGCCGTATTTGATCACCAGGGTCTTGCCGACATAACGTCGGATGTAAGGCAACGCTTCGGACAGGACCTTGGCGGTTTGGGCGGCGGCTTCGCGTTCGAGGGTCATTCAGGGCTCCGGGTGAATCAGAACGGTAGTTGGAGATCAGGTGCAACGCGTTTCAACTGGGCATGGAACACAGCCTTGATGCGCTGCAATTCAGCCTCGTCATCGGCCTCGAAGCGCAGCACCAGCACCGGTGTGGTGTTGGAGGCGCGCACCAGGCCCCAGCCTTTGGCGTAATCGACCCGCACGCCGTCAATGGTGGTCAGGTCGGCGCCTGGACCCCACTGCGCATCGTGCAGTGCATCAATGATGCTGAATTTGCTCTCTTCGGTCACATGGATATTGATTTCCGGCGTGGAAATATCGTTCGGGAAGGTCGCGAACAGCGTTTCCGCGTCGGATTTTTCCTTGCTGAGGATTTCCAGCAGCCGTGCGGCGCTGTAAATGCCGTCGTCGAAACCGAACCAGCGTTCCTTGAAGAAGATGTGCCCGCTCATTTCACCGGCCAGCAATGCGCCGGACTGTTTCATTTTCTTTTTGATCAACGAGTGACCGGTCTTCCACATTAGCGACTGGCCGCCGTATTCCTTGATCAACGGAATCAGGCGACGGGTGCATTTGACGTCGAAGATGATTTCCGCGCCCGGGTTGCGGGCCAGCACGTCGCGGGCAAACAGCATCAACAGACGGTCCGGGAACACGATGGTGCCAGTGTTGGTCACCACGCCGACGCGGTCGCCGTCACCGTCAAAGGCCAGGCCGATGTCAGCCTTGGTTTCCTTGACCTTGGCAATCAGGTCGACGAGGTTTTCAGGTTTGCCCGGGTCCGGGTGGTGGTTCGGGAAGTTGCCGTCGACTTCGCAGAACAGCGGGATGACTTCGCAGTTCAGCGCTTCGATCAGTTGCGGGGCGATCACGCCGGCCGCGCCGTTGCCGCAGTCGACCACGACTTTCAGGCGCCGGGCCAGTTTGATGTCTTGGACGATTTCAGTGGTATAGCGGTCGAGGATTTCGACCTGGGTCACGCTGCCCTTGCCGCTGCTCAGGTTGCCGGTCTTGAGGCGCTCGTGCAGGGCCTGGATCTGTTCGTTGGCGAGGGTGTCGCCGGCGATCACGATCTTGAAGCCGTTGTAGTTCGACGGGTTGTGGCTGCCAGTGAGCATCACGCCGGATTTGCCGGCCAGTACGTTGGCGGCGTAGTACAGCGCCGGGGTCGGCACCAGGCCGACGTCACTGACGTGGCAGCCGCTTTCGGCGATGCCGCGGATCAGCTCGGCAACCAGTTCCGGGCCGGACAGGCGGCCATCACGGCCGACGGACACGTTCGGTTCACCCTGGGCCAGGCTCTGGGAGCCGATGGCGCGGCCGATCCAGTAGGCGGTTTCGGCATTGAGGAATTCCGGCACGGTGCCGCGAATGTCATAGGCGCGGAAGATGCTGGCGGGAAGCTTCGGGGCGACTTGGGCGGGGGTGCTCATCTGCGGAAATGCTCCATCTCGAAAGTGGCGGGACACACCGACGAATCATCTCGGCGGCAGGCTCAAACTGAAGGGTATGACGGCGGTTTTCACAGAGAGTTCGTGGTGTGAAAGGGCCATGACGCCTTGTCCGGCGTGGCTTTGGCCTGCCAATGCCTTGATTTTCGGCGCTAAACCTTGCAGATGACATTTTGAATTTCGTGGCAAGCAACACGCACTCGCCACGACAGGTTTCCAGCCGATTACTTGGTGCCGGAGTGGCCGAAACCGCCAGCGCCGCGCTCGGTTTCGACGAACTCTTCAACCATTTCGAAGTGCGCCTGCATTACGGGAACAAGCACCAACTGAGCGATGCGTGAACCCACCTCCAGGGTGAAAGGCGTTGTGCCACGGTTCCAGCAGGAAACCATCAGCTCGCCCTGGTAGTCGGAGTCGATCAGGCCGACGCTGTTGCCGAGTACGATACCGTGTTTGTGACCCAGTCCTGAGCGAGGCAGGATCAGCGCCGCCAGGCCAGGATCGCCGATGCAGATCGCCAGACCAGTCGGGATCAGCAGAGTTTGACCCGGCTCCAGGGTTACGTCCTGCTGGAGCATTGCTCGCAGGTCCAGGGCGGCGGAGCCCGGTGTGGCGTATTGCGGCAGCGGAAATTCGGTACCGATGCGTGGGTCGAGGATCTTGGCTTGCAAAGCGTGCATGTAAATTAAACCTGGTTCAGACGTTCGGCGATAAAAGTGACCAGTTGGCGAGCAATCTTGCTCTTGCTGGTCTGGGCGAAAACCGTGGCGTGCAGCCCACGGTCGATGACGCTGCAGGCGTTTTCTTCGCTGTTGAAACCGATGCTCGGGTTGGCGACGTCGTTGGCGACGATCAGATCGAGATTCTTGTCCTTCAGCTTGCGTGCAGCGTAGTCGAGCAGGTGTTCGGTCTCGGCGGCGAAGCCGACACTGAACGGACGGTCGGGACGGGTCGCGATGGTGGCCAGGATGTCCGGGTTACGCACCATTTGCAGGACGAAGCCGTCACCGCTCGTAGGGTCTTTCTTCAATTTTTGCGGGGCGACGACTTCCGGACGGTAGTCCGCGACCGCTGCCGAGGCGATGAAGATGTCGCAAGGGATCGCGGCTTCACAGGCAGCGAGCATGTCGCGGGCGCTGACCACATCGATACGCGTGACGCGATCCGGCGTCGGCAAATGCACCGGGCCGCTGATCAGCGTGACGCGGGCGCCGGCTTCCACCGCCGCTTCAGCCAGGGCAAAGCCCATTTTGCCGGAGCTGTGGTTGGTGATGTAGCGCACCGGGTCGATGTTTTCCTGGGTCGGACCGGCGGTGATCACCACGTGCTTGCCGGTCAGCGCCTGACGCTGGAAGCAGTCCGCCGCGAGCTGGGCAAGGTCGGTGGCTTCCATCATGCGGCCCATGCCGACGTCGCCGCAGGCCTGGCTGCCGGAGGCCGGGCCGAAGGTCTTGAGGCCACGGCTTTCAAGGAGTTGCAGGTTGGCCTGGGTCGCCGGGTCGCGCCACATGGCCTGGTTCATGGCCGGGGCGACAGCGACGATGGCGTCGGTGGCCAGCACCAGGGTGGTCAGCAGATCGTTGGCAATGCCTTGGGCCAGGCGGGCCAGCAGGTCGGCGGTGGCCGGGGCGATCAGCACCAGATCGGCCCATTTGGCCAGTTCGATGTGGCCCATCGCGGCTTCGGCGGCCGGGTCGAGCAGATCCAGGTGAACCGGGTGGCCGGACAGGGCCTGCATGGTCAGCGGGGTGATGAATTCGCTGCCGCCACGGGTCATGACCACGCGCACTTCGGCGCCCTGATCGATCAGGCGGCGCACAAGGTCGGCGCTCTTGTAGGCAGCGATACCGCCGCCGACGCCCAGAACGATGCGTTTCCGATACAGCCGCTGCATAGGTCTGCCTTTCATTTCGTTGGTGACATGCGTGGCGAAACCCCCTCCCCAGGGTGAATTCGCCCGCAAAAAAGATGGGCTACGATATCACAGCGACCGCTACGGAACAGCGGCGCCCACAGACAAGGAATGTGTATGAGTATTCGCGATTGGCCGGCGGCGGAAAGGCCGCGGGAGAAACTGTTGGAACAGGGCTCGGGAAGTCTTTCCGATGCCGAATTGCTGGCGATTTTTCTACGCACCGGCGTATCCGGTAAAAGCGCGGTGGATCTGGCGCGACACTTGCTGAGTCAGTTCGGCAGCCTGCGTGCATTGCTGGAGGCCGATCTCGGCGCGTTCAGCGAGCAATTGGGCCTGGGGCCGGCGAAGTTTGCCCAGCTGCAGGCTGTGCTGGAGATGGGGCGGCGACATCTGGCCGAGCGCATGCGGCAGAAAACGGCGCTGGAGAATCCACAGGTGGTCCGTGATTACCTCAAAGCCATGTTGCGCCACGAGCCGCACGAGGTGTTCGGCTGCCTGTTTCTGGACTCCAAACATCAGGTGCTGACCTTTGAGACGCTGTTTCGCGGCTCGATCGACAACACGGCGGTGCATCCCCGGGAAGTGGTGAAGCGCTCGCTGGCCAATAACGCGGCGGCCGTGATCCTGTGCCATAACCATCCGTCGGGTAACACCGATCCCAGTCAGGCTGATCGATTATTGACCAAGCGATTGCAGAAGGCTTTGGAGTTCATCGATGTGCGGGTGCTCGATCACTTCATTGTCGGTGATGGCGAGCCGTTGTCGATGGCGGAGTGTGGCTGGATGTAGACAAGCAGCTGCAAGTTTCAAGTGCCGAGCCACAAGCTAAAGCAGACTGCGAATGGCTCTAGCTTGTGGCTTGCAGCTTATGGCTTGAGGCTGGCTCTGGAGTAATCCTGCCGCCCGAACGGGCTCACCGAGTAACCCTGCACGTCTTTACGCGTCAGCGCATAAGCCGTCGGATGCGCCAATGGCAGCCAAAGCGCCTGCTGCTGGATCTGCGCCTGTGCCTGTTCATAGAGCTTGGTGCGCACACCCTGCTCGCTGGTGGTCTTGCCGGCGCTGATCAGCTTGTCCAGATCGGCATTGCAGTAGCGGGCGAAGTTGGTGCCGGACTTCACCGCCGCGCAGGAAAACTGCGGTGTGAGGAAGTTGTCCGGGTCGCCGTTGTCACCGGCCCAGCCCATGAACAGCAGGTCATGCTCGCCAGCCTTGGCGCGACGAATCAGTTCGCCCCATTCGATCACGCGGATTTCCGCCTGGATGCCGATTTCCGCCAGATCCGATTGCAGCAGTTGTGCGCCGAGGCTCGGGTTCGGGTTGAGCAGGCTGCCGGACGGACGCGTCCAGATGGTGGTCTGGAAACCGTCCTTCAGCCCGGCCTTGGCCAGCAAAGCCTTGGCTTTTGCCACGTCGTGCGGGTAACCCGGCAGATTCTTCGCGTAGCTCCAGGTATTTGGCGGGTACGGGCCGTTGGCGGGTTCGGCGGTGTCTTCGAAAACGGCCTTGAGGTAGTTGGCCTTGTCGAAGGCAAGGTTGATCGCCTGGCGCACTTCCGGCTTGTCCAATGGTGGATGCTGGCTGTTGATGCCAACGAATGCGGTCATGAACGCGTCAGTCTTTTCGACTTTCAGCGTCGGTTCTTCTTTCGCGGCCTGTACGTCCAATGGTTTTGGCGACAGGGCGATCTGACACTCGTTACGCCGCAGCTTTTGCAGGCGCACGTTGGCGTCCGGGGTGATGGCGAAGATCAACGGATCGACCGCAGGCTTGCCGCGGAAGTAATCCGGGTTGGCCTTGTAGCGAATCGAGGCGTCTTTCTGGAACCGGGTGAACACGAACGGTCCGGTGCCGATTGGCTGGCTGTTGAGCTTGTCGGTCGCGTTGGCCTTCAGCAGCTTGTCAGCGTATTCGGCGGAATAGATCGACGCGAAACCCATGCTCAGGGTCGCCAGGAACGTGGAGTCCGGGTGATCGAGGGTGAAACGCACGGTCAGCGGGTCGAGGGCGTCGATCTTCTTGATCAGGCTCGGCAGCTGCATCGACTGAGCGTGCGGAAAGCCGCTCTGGGCGACCTTGTGCCACGGGTTGGCCGGGTCGAGCATGCGGTCGAAGCTGAACTTGACGTCTTCGGCGGTCAGCTCACGGGTCGGCTTGAAGTACTCGGTGCTGTGGAACTTCACCTGCGGGTGCAGTTTGAATATATAAGTCAGGCCGTCGGTGCTGACTTCCCAGCTGTCGGCCAGGCTCGGGACCACTTTGCCGGTCGCCGTATCGAAGTCCACCAGGCGGTTCATCAGCACATCGGCCGAGGCGTTGGTGGTGGTCAGCGAGTTGTACTGCACCACGTCGAACCCTTCGGGGCTGGCCTCGGTGCAAACGCTCAGGGCGGCGGCCTGGGCCAGGGGGCTCAGCAATAACGGGGCGAGCAACAGGGGGAGGGCAGCGAGGCGCATGGTCGGCTTCCTTTACAGATCGAAGGCCCATCTGCAAGTGCAGTCTGGAAAAGGCCTACCCTAGTGGTCGCAATTGCAAATGACTATCCCCTTTTTGCATTTTCGGGGTCTGACGGCTGAGGATTTGTCGGAAGTGGCGGCAGGAAAAATCCCGAATGCGGGTATGATCGGTTTTCTTCGACGAATGGTAAAAATTGCCGCCAGCCTTTGCCCAAGCCACTTGCGGGCAGGAAAAGCGGCTTTTTAGCCATTCATTGCACACGGAAAGTTGTTGCTCCGTGGTCTTTCTGGTATAAAGCAGCGCTCTTTTCTAGGGGCCCGGTTCCTTCGCTTGTAGGTGTAGCCGGTAAGACCTCTAAAGAATCGCGGCGCCTGGCGCCACAATGACTAGAGATTAAGCGGCCAACCCATGCCGGGTTGGGCATGTGGTTTTAGAGGGCTGAGGCATGTCTAGAGTATGTCAAGTTACCGGTAAGGGTCCGGTAACCGGGAATAACATTTCCCACGCAAACAACAAAACCCGTCGTCGTTTCCTGCCGAACCTGCAGCATCACCGCTTCTGGGTTGAAGAAGAGAAACGTTTCGTACGCCTGCGCGTTTCCGCCAAAGGCATGCGTATCATCGACAAGCGTGGCATCAGCGTTGTGCTGGCCGAGCTGCGTCGCGACGGCAAGATTTAAGGGAGCTAATCATGCGTGAATTGATTCGTTTGATTTCGAGCGCCGGTACTGGTCACTTCTACACTACCGACAAGAACAAGCGTACTACCCCGGACAAAATCGAGATCAAGAAATATGATCCGGTTGTTCGCAAGCACGTGATCTACAAGGAAGGCAAAATCAAGTAATTGATTTTTCCCGACTTACGAAAAAGGCCCGTATCTCACGATACGGGCCTTTTTTGTTGCCTGGCGAAAGGCTTCAGGCCTTCTGTTCGAAGATCACATAGACCTTGCGGCACGCCTCCAGCACTTCCCAGGTGCCACGGAAACCGGCCGGAATCACGAAGCGGTCGCCGACACGCAGAGTCTTGGCATTGCCTTCGCCGTCACGCAGCACCGAAACACCCTGGAGGATTTCGCAGTATTCGTGTTCGGTGTAATTCACCGTCCACTGACCCACTGCACCTTCCCACACGCCAACGCCCATTTGCCCGCAAGGGCTGTCGTATTGATTGAACACCGCCTGCTCGGGATCGCCCTTGAGTACTTTGGCCGGATCCGGGCGGTAGCGCTCGGCCTGGTCCATGGTCAGGCTGATGTCGACGACGTTCTGGATGTTCATTGTTGTTTTCTCCTGTGATGACGGCGCGATGGCTTGAAAGGGCCAAAGTCTATGTTGATTAAATTGAACGCCGCAAGGCGATATAGAAGCCTTATGTCAAATATATTGAAACAACCCCGGCCGCTGGTTTAGGGTGGCGGGTGCCTTGGGCCGAAAACAGGCTGGCCGGGCAGAATTCCTGAGGACGCCGGCGAAGATCGCGCGGCGCTCGTATTCAACAAGAGGAGGACACTCGAATGACCACCCTGACTCGTGCCGACTGGGAACAACGCGCCCGCGACCTGAAGATCGAAGGCCGCGCCTACCTCAATGGCGAGTACACCGATGCCGTCTCCGGCGAGACCTTCGAGTGCATCAGCCCGGTCGATGGCCGTCTGCTGGGCAAGATTGCCAGCTGTGACGCCGCCGACGCCCAGCGCGCCGTGGAAAACGCCCGCGCCACCTTCAATTCCGGTGTCTGGTCGCGCCTGGCGCCGACCAAACGCAAAGCCACCATGATCCGTTTCGCCGGCCTGCTCAAGCAGCACGCCGAAGAACTGGCCCTGCTCGAAACCCTCGACATGGGCAAGCCGATCAGCGACTCGCTGTACATCGACGTGCCGGGTGCCGCGCAAGCCCTGAGCTGGAGCGGTGAAGCGATCGACAAGATCTACGACGAAGTCGCCGCCACTCCGCACGATCAACTGGGTCTGGTAACCCGCGAACCAGTGGGCGTGGTCGGTGCCATCGTGCCGTGGAACTTCCCGCTGATGATGGCCTGCTGGAAGCTCGGCCCGGCCCTGTCGACCGGTAACTCGGTGATCCTCAAACCGTCGGAAAAGTCCCCGCTGACCGCCATCCGCATCGCTGAACTGGCGGTCGAGGCCGGCATTCCGAAAGGCGTGCTGAACGTGCTGCCGGGCTACGGCCACACCGTCGGCAAGGCGCTCGCGCTGCACAACGACGTCGACACCCTGGTGTTCACCGGTTCGACCAAGATCGCCAAGCAACTGATGATCTATTCCGGCGAATCGAACATGAAACGTGTGTGGCTGGAGGCCGGCGGCAAGAGCCCGAACATCGTGTTTGCCGATGCGCCGGACCTGCAAGCCGCTGCCGAATCCGCCGCCAGCGCCATCGCCTTCAACCAGGGCGAAGTCTGCACCGCCGGTTCCCGTCTGCTGGTCGAGCGTTCGATCAAGGACAAATTCCTGCCGATGGTGATCGAGGCGCTGAAAGCCTGGAAACCGGGCAATCCGTTGGACCCGGCTACCAACGTTGGTGCGCTGGTCGATACCCAGCAGATGAACACCGTGCTGTCCTACATCGAATCCGGCCACACCGACGGCGCCAAACTGGTGGCCGGCGGCAAGCGCATCCTTCAGGAAACCGGTGGCACCTACGTCGAGCCAACGATTTTCGACGGCGTGAGCAACGCGATGAAGATTGCCCAGGAAGAAATCTTCGGCCCGGTGCTGTCGGTCATTGCCTTCGATACCGCCGAGGAAGCGATCAACATCGCCAACGACACGCCTTACGGTCTGGCCGCAGCGGTCTGGACCCAGGACATCTCCAAGGCGCACCTCACCGCCAAGGCATTGCGTGCCGGCAGCGTGTGGGTCAACCAGTACGATGGCGGCGACATGACCGCACCGTTCGGCGGCTTCAAGCAGTCGGGCAACGGCCGTGACAAGTCGCTGCACGCGTTCGACAAATACACTGAGCTGAAGGCGACCTGGATCAAGCTGTAAATCGCTGACGGGAGCCTGAGTGAATCAGGCTCCCGAATCGAACAGAGATCCCTGTGGGAGCGAGCCTGCTCGCGATTGCGGTGTGACAGTCGACATCAATGTTGAATGTGATACCGCAATCGCGAGCAGGCTCGCTCCCACATTGGTTTTGAGTGAATAAAAATATCCACAGGAGCGTGGACCATGCGTTGGGCGACGTATTTCGCCGTGTTGGCGTCTGTCTTGAGTGTTGGCCTGGCCCTTGGCGTCAGCATGCCGCTGGTGTCGTTGCGTCTTGAGGGCTGGGGTTACGGTTCGTTCGCCATCGGCGTGATGGCGGCGATGCCGGCCATTGGCGTGTTGCTGGGGGCGAAGGTTTCGAGTCATCTGGCGGCGCGCTTCGGCACAGCGAATCTGATGCGCCTGTGCCTTTGGGGTGGGGCGTTGTCCATCGGTTTTCTGGCGCTGCTGCCGAGTTATCCGATCTGGCTGGTGCTGCGGCTGATGATCGGGGTGATCCTGACCATAGTGTTCATCCTCGGCGAGAGCTGGATCAATCAACTGGTGGTCGAACAGTGGCGCGGGCGATTGGTGGCGCTGTATGGCAGCAGTTATGCGCTCAGCCAACTGTCCGGTCCGTTACTGTTGGGTGCGCTCGGTACCGAGCATGATTACGGCTTCTGGGTGGGTGTTGCGTTGCTGATTGCCTCGCCGTTGTTGCTGTTGGGTCGCAGTGGGGCGCCGAGCAGCGAGGCCAGCAGCGTGACCTTCGGTGACCTGTGGGGTTTCAGTCGCGAACTGCCGGCGATTGCCTGGGCGGTGTCGCTGTTCGCCGCGTTCGAGGCAATGATCCTGACGCTTTTGCCGGTGTACTGCCTGCAACAGGGCTTCACGGCGGAAATAGCGCTGGCAATGGTCAGCACCGTGGTGGTGGGCGACGCGCTGCTGCAATTGCCCATCGGTGCATTGGCCGACTACCTGTCGCGGCGAACCTTGTTCGCCGGTTGCGCCGTGGTGCTGATGCTGTCGAGTCTGGCGATCCCGATGTTGATCGACACCCTGCTGATCTGGCCGCTGTGGGTGCTGTTCGGCGCCAGTGCCGGTGGCTTGTTCACCCTGTCGCTGATCCTGATCGGCGAGCGCTACCGAGATGACGCACTGGTGCGCGCCAATGCGCATGTCGCGCAGCTGTGGGGTGTCGGTTGTCTGATAGGGCCATTGGCGGCGGGGGCGGGCAGTCAATGGATCAGCGGGCACGCGTTGCCGTGGTTCATGGCGGCCGGGGCGTTCGGGCTGGTGATTCTGCTGTCGCGGCAAGGGGCGTTCGGCAAGGTGCCGGAGCCTGCCTGATGTTCAAGCTGGGGCGGACGGCTACAGCATCCGCTCCAGTCCCACCGTGGTGCTGAACCACGCATTGAAGCGCCGCCACCAGCTGCCGGGTTCCTTGGTCAGTGTGTGCATCTGGCCGTTGTCCTCGGTGACCCAGACGACTTTCCCGTCCTGAAGTTTTGCTTCATAGCTCAGCGCTGGCGCCATGCCCTGCAAGGCCAGTTCCCGTACATGGGCAGCCAGCTCGGGACTGTCCACCAGCACCCCGACTTCGGTGTTCCACAGCACCGAGCGCGGGTCGAAATTGAACGAGCCGATGAACGCTTTTTTCCCGTCGAAGATCATCGCCTTGCTATGCAGGCTGGAATCCGAGCCACGGAACGACTTGCTGTAAAACAGGTGCGGGCCGCTGCCGAAGTTATCCCCAGGCTGGCGCCGCAGTTCATACAACTTTACGCCATGTTCCAGCAGTGCCTTGCGATACGGCGCATAGCCGCCGTGTACCGCTGGCACATCGGTGGCTTCCAGCGAGTTGGTCAGCAGGCTCACCGAAACACCCGCATCGGCACGGCCAGTCAGGTAAACCAGCCCCGGCTGGCCCGGCACGAAGTAGGCGGAAATCATCATCAACTCCTTGCTGACACCCCTCAGCTCCGGTGCCAGTTGCGTGGTCAGCAGCAGTTGCGGATCCGGCTTGCCGTCCGCCAGCACCTTGCTCGGCGCATCCCACAGCGCCTGGTTCCACGCCCAGATCAGCTCCCGGCGCCAGATGTCCATGCGCGGGTGGGTAGTGAAGGTCATCAGCTGCTGATACAGCGCGTGATTCTGTTTGCGGGTTTCTTCGAGGGACTCTTCCAGGCGCGTGCGGGTGTTCTGCAGGTCTTTGGCCGAGGGCTTGCTGGAGAGAAATTCCTCGATCGGCTTGCTCAGGGCGCTGTTCCAGTACTGATCGAAGCCGTGCCCGAGCTGTTCGGCCACCGGCCCGACGCTGAGCATGTCGATGTCGGTGAAATTCAGGTTGGGCTCGGCATCGAAATACTCGTCACCCAGATTGCGGCCGCCGACGATAGCGGCGCTGTTGTCCGCCAGCCACAGCTTGTTGTGCATCCGCCGGTGTTGCTGCGACAGGTTGAACAGCCGGCCGGCGGCACGGGTCACGCCGGTGCTGCGGCCCAGGTGCAGTGGATTGAACAGGCGGATCTGGATGTTCGGATGCGCCGCCAGCGTGGCGATGATCAGGTCGAGGCCGTCGCTGGTGGTGTCGTCCAGCAGGATGCGAACTCGTACGCCACGATCGGCAGCCTTCAGCACTTCTTCCACCAGCATGCGGGTGCTGATGCCGTCGTGGACGATGTAGTACTGCAAATCGAGGCTGCTCTGGGCGTTACGGATCAACTCGGCGCGAGCGGTGAAGGCTTCGGTGCTGTTGGACAGCAGGCGAAAGCCGGACTGGCCCTTGTACGGCGCTGCCTGGGCCTGGATCGAGCGACCGAAACTCGATGAAGAGGCCGGCAATGCCTGGCTTGGCTCGCGTGGCACATCGAAGGTCGCGCAACCGCCCAGGAACGAGGCGAGTAGCAGCAGAGCGAGTAGGGGCTGTCTGAAGCTCACGTAGGATCGTTCCGATTGGCGGCAAGGGTCGGCATATGGACGCGGGTCTCTGGAAAAAGGTCAGTCGGCTTCAGCGAGCAGCTTGATTGCCGCTGCACCCACCTTGCGCACAGCTTCTTCGATGAGCGGTGTCGGCTTGGCAGCGTAGTTCATGCGCAGGCAATTGCGGTACTTGCCCGACGCCGAAAAAATGCTGCCGACGGCAATCTGTACGCCCTGATCGTGCAGTGCACGATTCAGTTTCAGGGTATCGAAACCTTCCGGCAGTTCGACCCAGAGCATGAAGCTGCCTTGCGGACGGCTGGCACGAGTGCCGGCCGGGAAATATCGCGTCACCCAATCGATCATCACGTCGCGATTGCGCTGGTATTGCGTACGCATCCGCCGCAAATGCGGTTCGAAGTGCCCGGCTTTCAGAAACTCGGCGATGGCGATCTGTGGCTGTGGCGCGGTGGAGCCGGTGCTGATGTATTTCATGTGCAGCACCCGCTCGAGGTATCGACCCGGCGCGACCCAGCCGATACGCAGCCCCGGCGCGAGAGTCTTGGAGAACGAACTGCACAGCAACACACGGCCATCTTCGTCGAAGGATTTGATCGTGCGCGGACGCGGGTAGGTGTAGGCCAGTTCGCCATACACGTCGTCCTCGATGATCGCCACGTCGAAGCGCTGGGCCAGCGTCAACAACGCGCGTTTGCGCGACTCCGGCATGATGTAGCCGAGCGGGTTGTTGCAGTTGGGCGTGAGCTGGATGACCTTGATCGGCCACTGCTCCAGCGCCAGTTCCAGGGCTTCGAGGCTGATGCCGGTGAGCGGGTCGGTGGGGATTTCCAGGGCTTTCATGCCCAGCCCTTTGAGGGTCTGCATGGCGCCATGAAAGCTTGGCGAGTCCACCGCGACGATGTCACCGGGCTCGCAGATCGCGTGAATGCTGGTGGACAGCGCTTCATGGCAACCGGTGGTGACCACCAGATCGCTGGCGCTCAACTGGCAGCCGGAGTCGAGCATCAGCCGGGCGATCTGTTCGCGCAGTTCGAGGGTGCCGTGAATGTTGTCGTAATACAGACCGGGCATGTCCTGGCGGCGGCTGATACGGGCCAGTCCGCGCAGCAGCGGTTTCATCGTCGGTGAGGAGATGTCCGGCATGCCGCGACCGAGCTGCACCACATCCTTGCGCGGCACCGCGCGAATCAGCTCCAGCACCTGATCCCACTGGGAAATCTCCACCGGGCGCTGGGCCGGACGCCCGATTGCCGGCAGTTCCGGCAGCTCGCGGCCGACCGGCACGAAGTACCCGGATTTGGGTTTGGGCGTGGCCAGACCGCTGTCTTCCAGCATTCGATAGGCCTGCTGCACCGTGCTCAGGCTGACCCCATGTTCTACGCTCAAGGCGCGCACCGACGGCAGGCGATCACCAGGACGGTAGAAGCCTTGTTCGATGCGGGTGCCGAGCAACTCGGCGAGGTTCACATACAGGGTCATGGCACTGCCTCGATGCAGGTGATTCGAAAAACCAGTACAGATGCGGCGTAAATCGACAATTCAGTCCCGGAGACAGCAAATCTGTATGGAAATAATACAGATGTGTTGAATCTGTAATGCCTTTGTCGGCCCGCGCATCATGGAATCTCTGGCTACCCAAGTAAACAGGAGCGACAAAAATGAACGGCTTGAGCGATGTGCGGCTGACGTTACACAGTCAGGAACTGGAGGCGGGGCAACAGGACAGTGCGCGCAACGAGATGCTGCGCAACGCGCCGTCCGGCCTGAGTCGCTGGGGCCTGTTCTGGCATCGTCTGCACACGCGCAAAGCGTTGCTGGGCCTGACACCGGAGCAGCTCAAGGATGTCGGGCTGACTCGCGAACAGGCGCTGGAGGAGGGGTTGAAGCCGTTCTGGCGGATCTGAATCTTCGGAACTCATGAAGCCCATTCGCGAGCAGGCTCGCTCCCACAGGGATATGCATTCCAAAGTGGGAGCGAGCCTGCTCGCGAAGGCGTCATCAATGGCGCTGCAAAAATATCAGACCAGCTCTTTGAGTCGATGCCACAACATCCCCAACGCCAGCAACGGCGAGCGCAGATGCTTGCCGCCGGGGAAGGTGATGTGTGGCACTTTGGCGAACAGATCAAAGCCGCCACTGTGCTGGCCGCTGATGGCCTCGGCCAGCAACTTGCCCGCCAGGTGCGTGGCATTCACGCCGTGGCCGGAATAGGCCTGGGCGTAATACACGTTCGGCTGATCGCTCAGCCGACCAATCTGCGGCAGACGGTTGGCACCGATGCCGATCATCCCGCCCCACTGATAGTCGATCTTCGCCGAGGCCAACTGCGGGAACACTTCCAGCATCTTCGGCCGCATGTAGGCGCCGATGTCTTTCGGGTCACGCCCCGAATAATGGCAGGCGCCGCCGAACAGCAGACGACGGTCCGCCGAGAGCCGGTAGTAATCCAGCGCCACCCGCTGGTCGCAGACGGCCATGTTCTGCGGCAGCAGGGCGTGGGCCTGTTCTTCGCTCAGTGGTTCAGTGGCGATGATGTAGCTGCCGGCCGGCAGCACCTTGCCGCTGAGTTGTGGATTCAGATTGTTGAGATAGGCATTACAGCCCAGCACCAGGGTCTTCGCCCGCACCGAACCTTGCGCCGTATGGACCCGGACTTCGGGGCCGTAGTCGATGCGGGTAACCGCCGATTGCTCGAACAGCTTCACCCCGAGTTGCTGCGCTGCAGCAGCTTCCCCGAGTGCCAGATTCAGCGGGTGCAGATGGCCGGAACCCATGTCGATCAAACCACCGACATAGCGTTTGGAGCCGACCACGGTGTGCATCTCGTTGGCTTGCAGCAGTCGGGTTTCGTAGCGGTAACCGAGGCCGCGCAATTCTTCAGCGTCTTCGGCAAAGCCTTCCAGGTCGGAAGGTTTGTTGGCGAGGTCGCAGTAGCCCCAGGTCAGGTCGCAGGGGATTTGAAATTTCTCGACGCGCTGTCGGACGATCTCCACCGCTTCCAGGCCCATGAGTTTCATCTGACGCACACCGTCGGCGCCGATCACGTTGGCAAACTGGTCGAGGCCATGACCGACCCCGCGAATCAACTGTCCGCCGTTACGGCCGCTGGCGCCCCAGCCGATCCGATGCGCCTCCAGCAGCACGACGCTCAAGCCGCGCTCGGCGAGTTCCAGCGCGGTGTTCAGCCCGGAGAAGCCGCCACCGACCACGCACACATCCGCGATCAGCTCACCTTGCAGCACCGGATGGTCGGGCTGCGGCAGGCTGCTGGCGGCGTAATAAGAGGCAACGTGGGGTTGGCTCGCGAAGGCTTGGGCGCGGGCATTCATGGGCGTCATCCTGAGCGGGTGTCGAGAAAATTTGACGGAGCATAAGCCGCAGGCCCGAGGCCGGGCAACATTGGTCGGCCCATGGTGTCTGGATCACGGCTTTTGCGGCACAATTGCCGCCTATTTCGCTCCGGTTACCGCTGCAATGAGCTGCAACAGTCAGAAAATCCGCACCCTGCGTCAGCAGATTCCCACGTTCGAGTGCGTGCCGGGCTGTCATGACTGCTGCGGGCCGGTGACCACCTCGCCCGAGGAAATGGCCCGGCTGCCGCGCAAGACCCGCGCCGAGCAGGACGCGGCCATGGAAGAGCTCAACTGCGTGCACCTGGGGCCGAACGGCTGCACGGTGTATGACGAGCGGCCGCTGATCTGCCGGCTGTTCGGCACCACCCGGACCTTGCCGTGCCCCAACGGCCGGCGGCCGGTGGAACTGATTCATCCACGGGTCGAGAAGCAGGTGTTCGAGTACATGGCCGAAAACCGCCAGGTGCTGGTCTGAGCGATCAATCCGGAATCGGCAGGCTCAGGCTCTCTTTCACTTCTTCCATCACGATGTAGCTCTTGGATTCGCGCACGTGCGGCAGTTTGAGCAGGATGTCGCCCAGCAGCTTGCGGTACGAGGCCATCTCGGAAATCCGCGCCTTCACCAGATAGTCGAAATCCCCTGACACCAAATGGCACTCCAGCACGTGGGGCAGTTTCAGCACGGCGCGTCGGAATTCTTCGAACGTGTCGCCGGATTTGTAGTCGAGGCTGATCTCGACGAACACCAGCAGGCTGCCCTTCAAGTGCTGCGGATTCAGCCGGGCGTTGTAGCCCATGATGATCCCCTCGCGCTCCAGGCGCCGCACCCGCTCGGTGCACGGCGTGGTGGAGAGTCCGACCTTCTCGCCCAGTTCAGTGAATGAAATCCGCCCGTCCGCCTGCAGGATCCGCAAGATGTTGCGGTCGATCTTGTCCAGCTCACGTTTGGTCTGAGTGTTGGTACGCATAGGGGATGCGCCTCCGTGAAAAGGGTTTTTGCCGAGAATTGTCGCCAAATATAGGCGCTTATACAGTGAAAAGCACTGGCGAATCTTTTTTACACTGCGCGCATCATTGCTCTAACAACAGACGTACGCGGCACGCCGCGAGAGGGATACAAAAATGCGCGTTATGGTCTTGGGTAGCGGCGTCATCGGTACCGCCAGTGCTTACTATCTGGCCCGTGCCGGGTTTGAAGTGGTGGTGGTCGACCGGCAGCCAGCCGCGGCCATGGAGACCAGTTTCGCCAACGCCGGCCAGGTCTCGCCGGGCTATGCCTCGCCGTGGGCCGCGCCGGGCGTTCCCCTCAAGGCCATCAAGTGGCTGCTGCAACGCCACGCGCCGCTGGCGATCAAGGCCACCGCCGATATCGACCAGTACCTGTGGATGGCGCAGATGCTGCGCAATTGCACCGCCAACCGTTACGCGGTGAACAAGGAGCGCATGGTGCGTCTGTCCGAGTACAGCCGCGACTGCCTCGACGAATTGCGCGCCGAAACCGGCATCGCCTACGAAGGCCGCAGCCTGGGCACCACCCAGCTGTTCCGTACTCAGGCGCAGCTGGATGGCGCCGCCAAGGACATCGCCGTCCTCAAAGAGTCCGGCGTACCGTTCGAAGTTCTCGACCGCGCCGGCATTGCCCGCGTCGAGCCGGCCCTGGCCAGCGTCACCGACATCCTTGCCGGTGCCCTGCGCCTGCCGAACGACCAGACCGGCGACTGCCAGATCTTCACCACCCGCCTCGCCGAAATGGCCGTGAACCTGGGTGTGGAATTCCGTTTTGGTCAGGACATCCAGCGCCTCGACTTCGCCGGTGACCGCATCAACGGCGTGTGGATCGACGGCAAGCTGGAAACCGCCGACCGCTACGTGCTGGCCCTCGGCAGCTACTCGCCGCAACTGCTCAAGCCGTTGGGCATCAAGGCCCCGGTTTATCCGTTGAAGGGTTACTCGCTGACCGTGCCGATCACCAACCCGGCGATGGCCCCGACTTCGACCATTCTCGACGAGACCTACAAGGTCGCGATCACCCGTTTCGATAACCGCATCCGCGTCGGCGGCATGGCGGAGATCGCCGGTTTTGACCTGTCGCTGAACCCGCGTCGGCGCGAAACCCTGGAGATGATCGTCAACGACCTTTATCCTCAGGGCGGCAATCTGGCCGAAGCCAGTTTCTGGACCGGCCTGCGTCCAACCACGCCGGACGGCACCCCGATTGTCGGCGCCACCCCGTTCAAGAATCTGTTCCTGAACACCGGTCACGGCACTCTCGGCTGGACCATGGCGTGCGGCTCCGGTCGCTTGCTGGCTGACCTGATGGCGAAGAAAAAGCCGCAGATCAGCGCCGAAGGCCTCGATATTTCCCGTTATGGCAACAAGACCCAGGAGTCCGCAAAGCATGGCAATCCAGCGCCAGCTCACCAATGAGCGCATGAGTCAGATCGTCAGCCACAACGGCATCGTGTATCTGGCCGGGCAGGTCGGTGACGACTTCAACGCCGGAGTCGAACAACAGACCCGCGACGTGCTCGCCAATATCGAGCGTCTGCTGGATCTGGCCGGGACTGACAAGCAGCATCTGCTGTCGGCGACGATCTACCTGAACGACATCGAGGCGCACTTTGCCGGAATGAATTCGGTGTGGGACCAGTGGCTGCCCAAGGGCGCCGCCCCGGCCCGTGCCACCGTTGAAGCGAAGATGGCCAAGCCGAGCATTCTGGTGGAAATCTCCATCGTCGCCGCGTTGCCGTAAACCGTTGTAAAGATCCCTCTCCCGGTGCTGTTGGCGGTTCACGTCGCCAGCCAGCGCCGGTTTTTATTCCCATGACCGCCAAGAAGTCTGCTGCCATGCGTCCTGCCCGTGCCCTGATCGATCTAGAAGCCCTGCGTCACAACTACCGTATCGCCCGTGAAGTCACCGGTGCCAAGGCACTCGCGGTGATCAAGGCCGATGCCTACGGCCACGGCGCAGTGCGTTGCGCCCAGGCGTTGGAGGCTGAGGCGGACGGCTTCGCGGTGGCGTGTATCGAAGAGGCCCTGGAACTGCGTGCCGCCGGGATTCGTGCGCCGGTGCTGTTGCTCGAAGGCTTTTTCGAGGCCGACGAGCTGGCGCTGATCGTCGAGCACGATTTCTGGTGCGTGGTGCATTCGCTGTGGCAGCTCGAAGCCATCGAGCAGGCCGCGTTGAGCAAACCGATCACCGTGTGGCTGAAGCTCGATTCGGGCATGCACCGCGTCGGCCTGCATCCGAAGGATTACCCGGCGGCTTACCAGCGTCTGCTGGCCAGCGGCAAGGTGGCGAAAGTCGTGCTGATGAGCCACTTCGCCCGGGCCGATGAGCTGCACGAGCAAAGCAGTGCCGATCAGGTTGCCGTGTTCGAGGCTGCGCGTCAGGGCCTGGCCGCCGAAGTCAGCCTGCGCAACTCGCCGGCGGTGCTGGGCTGGCCGCAGATTCACAGCGACTGGGTGCGCCCGGGCATCATGCTCTACGGCGCCACCCCGTTCGAAGAAGCCAACGCCGTGGCTGAGCGCCTGCAACCGGTGATGACCCTGGAATCGAAAGTCATCAGCGTGCGCGAACTGCCGGCCGGCGAACCGGTGGGTTACGGCGCAAAATTCATCACCGACAAACCGATGCGCATCGGCGTGGTCGCCATGGGTTACGCCGACGGTTATCCGCGCCAGGCGCCGACCGGCACGCCGGTGCTGGTGGCCGGCAAGCGCAGTCGCATATTGGGCCGGGTTTCGATGGACATGCTCTGCATCGACCTGACCGACGTACCGGAAGCCGGCCTGGGTTCGACCGTCGAGCTGTGGGGCAAGAACATCCTCGCCAGCGACGTGGCGAAGTGGGCGGACACCATTCCGTACCAGATCTTCTGCAACCTGCGTCGGGTGCCAAGGCTCTATTCCGAGGGTTGAAGCCCGGGCCGGGCCCAAGTGTTGTAAATACTGAACGCTGTCGCCATGATAACGCTCAATATTTCTACAACACTCAGGAGGCCCAAGCCTTGGACGTCGGTGAACGACTGCAATCGATCCGCAAGCTCAAAGGGCTTTCCCAGCGTGAACTCGCCAAGCGCGCGGGCGTCACCAACAGCACCATTTCGATGATCGAAAAGAACAGCGTCAGCCCTTCGATCAGTTCGCTGAGGAAGGTGCTGGGCGGGATTCCCATGTCCATGGTCGAGTTCTTTTCCGAAGAAATCCTTCAGGAAAAACCGACCCAGATCGTCTACAAGGCCAACGAGCTGATCGACATTTCCGACGGTGCCGTGACCATGAAACTGGTCGGCCGTGCTCATCCGAGCCGGGCCATCGCGTTCCTCAATGAAATCTACCCGCCGGGCGCCGACACTGGCGAAGAAATGCTCACCCATGAAGGCGAGGAAACCGGGATTCTGGTGGAAGGTCGTCTGGAGCTGGTGGTGGGTCTTGAAACTTTTATCCTCGAAGCCGGCGACAGCTACTACTTTGAAAGTACCAAGCCGCATCGTTTCCGTAATCCGTTCGACGCACCGGCGCGACTAATCAGCGCAGCCACACCGGCGAACTTTTAAACCGAGAGACGCCAGGCCACTGCGGCAAAGGTGTCCGGACTGTTTGACCGATGCGCAACAAGACCCCTTTAACTTTGGGGTTGTTTCAGTGTGGCGGGCTACCCGCTATACTTGCGCCCGCCTGCGAACCGTGGCCGCAGGCGTGAATAGCCACCATTGAGGGTGAACGCGTGAATCTAATTATGAAAATGCTGGCTGCACCAGCAACCGTACTGGCCCTCTGGGCTGTCAGCGCTCAAGCTGCGACGAATGACGACATTGCCAAACGCCTCGAGCCTGTCGGCCAGGTGTGTGTTCAAGGGCAAGAGTGCAAGGGGATGGAAGTCGCCGCTTCGGCAGGCGGCGGTGGCGGCGCCAAGACGCCGGACGAAGTGATTGCCAAACATTGCAACGCTTGCCACGGCACCGGCCTGCTGGGCGCACCGAAAATCGGTGACGCGGCAGCCTGGAAAGACCGTGCCGATCACCAGGGCGGCCTCGACGGCCTGCTCGCCAAAGCCATCACCGGCCTGAACTCGATGCCTCCGAAAGGCACCTGCGCCGATTGCTCGGATGACGAGCTGAAGGGCGCTATCCAGAAGATGTCCGGCCTGAAATAAGCCGCGCTTCTGACGAAAAAAACCGTCTTCGGACGGTTTTTTTGTGCCTGCGATTCAGGCCCGAGGCTGTTCATTGCAGCAAACAACCGGCAATCTCGGTCGTACCTCTATTCACGGAACGGGCAGGAGGCTTCAGATGGTGCAGTTGTGTTCGATCGAACAGGCAGTGGACGACGTGCTGGCACGGTTGCCGGCGCACATCCACATGGGCCTGCCGCTGGGGCTGGGCAAACCCAATCCCTTCGTCAACGCGCTGTATCGGCGGGTTGCCGGACTGCCCGAGCGGCAACTGACGATCTACACCGCCCTGTGCCTCGGCCGCCCGGCCCTGGGCGATGGCTTGCAGAAGCGCTTCATCGAACCCTTCGTCGAGCGGGTGTTCGGTGATTACCCGGAGCTGGAATTTCTCGCCGACCTGCGCCGCGACAGCCTGCCGGCCAACATCCGCATCGAGCAGTTCTTCATGCAGCCCGGCAGCCTGCTCAACAGCGCGCCGGCCCAGCAGGACTACGTCAGCAGCAACTACAGCCACGCGGCCCGCGACATCAACGCCGCCGGGCTGAACCTGGTGGCACAGTTGCTCGCCAGCAGCAGCGAATATCCCGATCGCCTGAGCCTGAGCTGCAACCCGGACATCACCCTCGACCTGTTCCCGATGATCGCCAAACGCCGGGCGGCGGGGGAGACCATTCTGCTAGTCGGTCAGGTGCATACCGAGTTGCCGTACATGCCGGGCGACGCCGAAGTCGATATCGACACCTTTGACCTGCTGATCGACGAGAAGGACAACAGCACGCTGTTTTCCACGCCGAACATGCCCGTCGGCTTTCAGGATCATTTCATCGGCCTGCACGCCAGCACATTGGTGCGCGACGGCGGCACCTTGCAGATCGGCATCGGTTCGATGGGCGATGCGCTGACTGCCGCGTTGTTGGCGCGTCAGGCTGATAATGCCGGCTACCGGGAGTTGCTGGCCGATGTGAATCTCAGCCAGTGGGCGCAACTGATCGAACGCGAGGGCGGTATCGAGCCGTTCGCCAAAGGCCTTTACGGCTGCAGCGAGATGTTCGTCAACGGCCTGCTGGTGCTGGCGGACGCCGGGATCATCCGGCGCAAGGTCTACCCGGACGTGCAGACCCAGGAACAGGCCAACGCCGGCACCCTCGACGAGGCGGCGCAAACCGACGGCATATCAGTGCACGGCGGTTTCTTCCTCGGGCCTCGCAGTTTCTATGAGCGCTTGCGTGAGCTGCCCCACAGCAAACGCCTTGAATTCAACATGACTCGCATCAGCTATATCAACGAGCTGTATGGTCAGGAAGAACTCAAACGCCTGCAGCGTCTTGATGCGCGTTTCATCAACACTGTGTTCACCATGACCCTGCTCGGCGCGGGTGTAGCGGATCAACTGCAGGATGGTCGGGTGCTGAGCGGCGTCGGCGGGCAATACAACTTCGTCGCTCAGGGCCATGCGCTGCACGATGCGCGGTCGATCCTGCTGCTGCGCAGTTGGCGCGAATCCGGTGGCGATGTCAGTTCGAACATTGTCTGGGAATATGGCCACTGCACGATTCCACGGCACCTGCGCGACATCGTGGTGACCGAGTACGGCATCGCCGATCTGCGCGGCAAGTCGGATGCGGTGGTGATCGAAGCGTTGCTCAATATCAGCGACTCGCGCTTCCAGCAGGGCCTGATCGAGCAGGCGCAGAAGGTCGGCAAGCTGCCGAAGGATTTCCGCCTCGATCCGCGCTTTACCGACAACACCCCGCAACGCTTGCAGGCGATTGCCGCGCGGCATCCGAACCTGTTTCCGGAGTATCCGCTGGGCTGCGATTTCAACGAGGTCGAGAAGGATCTGTTGCGGGCGCTGAACTGGCTCAAGAGCAAGTTCAAGCTGACGGAGATTCTGGAGTTGGGCAAGGCAGCACTGGATGCGCCGGAGGCTTCGCTGTATCCGGAGCATCTGGCGCGCATGCAGCTCACCCACCCGGAAGGCCTGAAGGAAGACCTGTTTCAGCGGTTGTTGCTCACTGGCCTCAAAGCCACCGCACAATAACTCCAACACCCAAAGCAACTGTGGGAGCCAGCCTGCTGGCGATTGCTATCTGCCAGTCCTGAAGATGTTGACTGACACGATGCCATCGCCAGCAGGCTGGCTCCCACAGAGGTAATGCGGGGTTGCTTACTCGATGAAGGTCACGACGCCATCCTTTAGCGACTTCACGCGAGCCAGCGACTCGACGCGATAACCCTGCGAGTCCAGCTCCGCACGGCCGCCCTGGAATGACTTCTCGATCACGATGCCCAGGCCCGCGACGGTAGCGCCGGCCTGCTTGATGATCGAAATCAGCGCCTGGGACGCCTTACCGTTGGCCAGGAAGTCGTCGATGATCAGCACGCGGTCGCTGCTGGTCAGGTGACGCGGGGAGATGGCCACGGTGCTTTCGGTCTTCTTGGTGAACGAGTAGACGGTCGCCGACAGCAGGTTTTCAGTCAGGGTCAGGGACTGTTGCTTGCGGGCGAAGATCACCGGCACGCCGAGGTTCAGGCCGGTCATGATCGCCGGGGCGATGCCCGACGCTTCGATGGTGACGATCTTGGTGATGCCGGAATCCTTGAACAGCGAGGCGAATTCGTCGCCGATCAGCTTCATCAGGGCCGGGTCGATCTGGTGGTTCAGGAAGGCGTCGACCTTCAGGACCTGGTCGGAAAGCACGATGCCTTGTTCGCGGATTTTCTGGTGCAATGCTTCCATGAAGCTGTCCTCATTTGGCGCTTTGTGCGCCGAAGGTCTAGTAAAAAGTGGTCAATTCTAGCGCTTTAACATCGCGCGTATATCAGCCAGTGCGCTATTGCCCCGCACGGCTTTGACTTCGGTCGGTGTGTCGTCGTTGCCTTCCCAGGCCAGGTCGTCCGGCGGCAGCTCATCGAGGAAGCGGCTGGGCGCGCAGTCGATGATCTCGCCGTACTGTTTGCGCTTGGCGGCGAAGGTGAACGCGAGGGTCTGGCGCGCGCGGGTGATGCCCACGTAGGCCAGGCGGCGTTCTTCTTCGATGGTGTCGGCTTCGATGCTGGAACGGTGCGGGAGGATTTCCTCTTCCATGCCCATGATGAACACGTAAGGGAATTCCAGACCCTTGGACGCATGCAGGGTCATCATCTGCACGCCTTCGGCGCCGTCCTCTTCTTCCTGCTGACGTTCCAGCATGTCTCGCAGGACGAGTTTGCCGATGGCGTCCTCGACGGTCATTTCGCCGTCTTCGTCTTTTTCCAGGGTGTTCTTCAAGGCTTCGATCAGGAACCAGACGTTGCTCATCCGGTAGTCCGCAGCCTTGTCGCTGGAACTGTTGGTGCGCAGCCAGTTCTCGTAGTCGATGTCCATGACCATGCTGCGCAAGGCGGAGATCGGGTCTTCGCCGGCGCACTGCTCGCGCACCTTGTCCATGAAGCGCTTGAAGCGCGACAGGCGATCGGTGAAGCGGCTGTCCAGATGTTCGCCCAGGCCGAGTTCATCGGTGGCGGCGTACATCGAGATCTTGCGTTCGGTGGCGTAGTTGCCGAGTTTTTCCAGGGTCGTCGAGCCGATTTCCCGGCGCGGCACGTTGATCACCCGCAGGAAGGCGTTGTCGTCGTCCGGGTTCACGATCAGGCGGAAGTAGGCCATCAAGTCTTTCACTTCCTGGCGCCCGAAGAAGCTGTTGCCGCCGCTCAGACGGTACGGCACCTGGTGGTGCTGCAGTTTCAGCTCGATCAGCTTGGCCTGGTAGTTGCCGCGATAGAGGATCGCGAAATCGCTGTACGGGCGGTCGGTGCGCAAGTGCAGGCTGAGGATTTCCATGGCCACGCGCTCGGCTTCGGCGTCCTCGTTGCGGCAGCGGATCACGCGGATCTCGTCGCCGTGGCCCATCTCACTCCACAGCTGCTTTTCGAATTCGTGCGGGTTGTTCGAAATCAGGACGTTGGCGCAGCGCAGGATGCGGCTGGTGGAGCGGTAGTTCTGCTCCAGCATCACCACTTTCAGGGACGGATAGTCGTCCTTGAGCAGCATCAGGTTTTCCGGCCGCGCGCCGCGCCAGGCGTAGATCGACTGGTCGTCGTCGCCCACCACGGTGAACTGGTTGCGTTTGCCGATGAGCATTTTCACCAGCAAATACTGGCTGGCGTTGGTGTCCTGGTATTCGTCCACCAGCAGGTAGCGCACCTTGTTCTGCCACTTTTCGAGGATGTCGGCGTGTTCTTCGAAGAGTTTCACCGGCAGCAGGATCAGGTCGTCGAAGTCCACCGCGTTGAACGCCTTGAGCGTGCGCTGATAGTGGGTGTAGACGATGGCGGCGGTCTGTTCCTTGGGGTTGCGGGCGTTTTCCAGGGCCACGGCCGGCAGGATCAGGTCGTTCTTCCAGGCGCCGATCATGTTCTTGATCTCGTCGACGCCGTCGTCGCCTGCGTATTCCTTCTGCATGATGTCGGTCATCAGCGACTTGACGTCGGTCTCGTCGAAGATCGAGAAACCGGGTTTGTAGCCCAGCCGTTCATGTTCCTTGCGGATGATGTTCAGGCCCAGGTTGTGGAAGGTACAGACCGTCAGGCCGCGACCTTCGCCGGGACGCAGCAGGGTGCCGACCCGTTCCTTCATTTCGCGCGCGGCCTTGTTGGTGAAGGTCATGGCGACGATGTACTGGGCACGGATGCCGCAGTTCTGGATCAGGTGCGCAATCTTGCGCGTGATCACGCTGGTCTTGCCGGAGCCAGCACCGGCGAGCACCAATAGAGGGCCGCCGACGTAGTTCACGGCTTCTTGCTGCCGGGGATTGAGTCGGGACATACGAAAATTCGGGAGTCGTTGACGAAATGGGCCGGCATTTTAACAGGCTCAGCGATTTGTGCTGCTCTCTCCGACTTGTGACGCACCACGCGATTCAAATTTGCCGGTTTTGATACTTTCACGCAGGATGCGCGGTGATTTTGCGGCTAATGTTCTCATTCGTGACACAAAATAACGTTTTGATAACCGTTGTCATTTGGTCATTGGTTGGCAGAACGGCATAATGCCCGCCGCCCACATCATTGCAGAGTCTAGGGAGTCAGCTTGACTACGCCTGTCGAACCCTTGCGTTTGCTGCTACTGGCCGAAGAGCCAGCGTGGACAGCGTTATTGCGCGAGTGTCTGGCTCCGTTGGGGAGCGCGGCGGTGCTGATCAGCGCGCCGAGCTGGGAGTCGGTCAGCAGTCTGTTCGAAGACAACCGCCATGCGGTGTTGTTGACCGTTCCCGCTTTGCAGCCGGCCCCCGGCCGTTGCAGCCTGCCGACCGTGTTGCTGCTGGAACGCGAACCGGCGATCGCGCCCGATGGCGTCAGCGACTGGCTGGTGTTCGATGCCCTCGATGCCGGCATGCTTCGTCGTTGCCTGCGCCATGTGCGCGAACGCGGCGTGCTGGAAAACACCCTGCAACGTCTGGCCGAACAGGATCCCTTGACCGGCATCGCTAACCGTCAGGGCTTCCAGACCCTGCTGACAGCGCGCCTTGCCGAAAATGACGGTCGCGGTCTGGCCCTCGGGCACCTCGATCTCGACAACTTCCGCTACGCCAACGACGCCCTCGGCCATCAGGCCGGTGACCGGTTGATCCTGCAAGTGGTCGCCCGGCTGAAAAGCCAGCTGGAGGCCGGCGATCAACTGGCGCGCCTGGGCAGCGATGAATTTGCCCTGCTGATCGACACCCGCCGTGCCCCGCAACGGGCCGAATGGATGGCCGAACGCATTACCGAAGCCTTGGCCGAGCCTTACTGGATCGACGGTGAAAGCCTGCTGATCGGCTCCAGTCTGGGCATTGCACACGCCCGCGCCCAGGGTGGTGCCGATCCATTGATGTGGCATGCGCACATCGCCATGCAGCAGGCCAAAAGCACCCAGGGCTGCACCTTTCACATCTTCAACGAACGAATCAACCGTAATGCCCGCAGCATCGCCGACCTCGAAAGCGAACTGCGCCGGGCGTTGCGCCGCGACGAACTGGAACTGCATTACCAGCCACGCCTGGACATGCAGGACGGTCAGATCGTCGGCCTCGAAGCCCTGGTGCGCTGGCGTCACAGCGAACGCGGCCTGTTGCCGCCAAGCGAATTCGTGCCGCTGGCCGAGCAAAGCGGTCTGATCGTGCCGCTGGGTTACTGGGTGATTTCCCGGGCCCTGCGCGACATGCAGGCGTTGCGCGAGCGCGGATTGCCAGCGCTGCATATGGCGATCAACCTGTCGTTCCGCCAGTTTCAGGACAGCCAGTTGCTGCCGACGCTCAGCCGCTTGATCGCCGAGCGCGGGGTCGAGGCGCAATGGCTGGAGTTCGAACTCACCGAAACTGCCGTGATGCGTCGCAGCGATCTGGTCAAACAGACCATGGACGCTCTCGGTCGCCTCGGCGTGCGTTTTTCGCTGGATGATTTCGGCACCGGGTTTTCGTCGTTCGTGCACCTCAACAGTCTGCCGATCACCTTGCTGAAGATCGACAAGAGCTTCGTCGGCGGCATGGAGCAGCGCGAAGAAAACCGCAAACTGGTGCACGCGATGATCAACCTCGCGCACAACCTGCACCTGGAAGTGGTCGCCGAAGGGGTAGAAACCCGGGAGCAACTGGATCTGTTGCGCGGATTCGGCTGCGATCAGGTGCAGGGTTACCTGATCAGCAAGCCATTGCCGTTGGCGGAGCTGGTTGACTATCTGATTGCTGACGCCAGCCAGCCTCCGCTGGGTATTGTGGTCTGACTAAAAGGTGTACGGGAGCAGGGTTGCTCCCGTAGCCCGTCATTCCGGCTGAGCGATCTTGAATCCTCGAGATTGCGGCTCCAGTCGGATCATCCGCTTCATCTTCCATTCGAACGCCAGCGTCAGGCTGATCGCTGCGCAGGCCAGGCCCAGCGCCAGCCCCCACCAGACACCGGTCGGCCCCCAGTGCAGATGGAACGCCATCAACCACGCTGCCGGCGCGCCGATCAGCCAGTAGCAACCGAGCCCGACCAGGAAGGTGGTCTTGGCATCCTTGAGTCCGCGGATGCAGCCCATGGCAATCGTCTGCGTGCCGTCGAACAGCTCGAACCATGCCGCCACCGCCAGCAGGCTCACGGCCAGCCGAATTACCTCGGCAAACGCCGGGTCGTTATGGTCGAGGAACAAACCGACCAACTGGTTCGGCAACAGCCAGAACACCATCGCAAACCCCAGCATCACCACTGCACCAAAGACGATTCCGACCCGCCCGGACATTCGCGCATCGTTCAATTGCCCGGCGCCGTAGTGCTGGCCGACGCGCATGGTGATCGCGTAGGACATGCCCGCCGGCACCATGAACGCCACCGAGACGATTTGCAGGGCGATCTGGTGCGCCGCCAGTTGGGTGCTGCCCATGGTGCCCATGCACAGCGCCGCGAAGGCGAACAGTCCGACTTCCACCGCGTAGGTGCCGCCGATCGGCAGGCCCAGGCGCCAGAGTTCTTTCAGGTACTGCCGGTTCGGCCGCGACAGGCCCTCGCGCAGCGGGTAAGCGTCATAGGCCGGATGCCGACGGATATGCCACGCCAGTGCCAGTGCCATGCAGTTGGCGACAATCGCCGTGACCAGGCCGATACCGGTCAGCCCCAGTTTCGGCAGGCCGAACATGCCGGTGATCAACGCGTAATTGAGCAGGAAGTTGGCCACGGTGCCGGCGAGGCTGATGACCATCACCGGCGTCGCCCGGCCAATCGCGCTGGTGAAGCCGCGCAGGGCCATGAAGCTCAGGTAGCCGGGCAGGGCGAACGGCAGGGCGATCAGAAACTGTCCGGCGGCGTTGACGTTGGTCTCGGTCTGGCCGAACAGCAGCAGCACCGGTTTGAGGTTCCACAGCAGCAACCCGGCGCCCAGCGCCATCAGCCACGCCAGCCACAGCCCGGCCTGGGTCAGTCTGGCGGCGCCGATAATGTCGCCGGCACCCTGACGGATTGCCACCAGGGTGCCGACCGCCGCGATCACGCCGATGCAGAAGATCGACACGAACGAGTAGCTGGCCGCGCCCAGCCCGCCGCCGGCCAGCGCTTCGGGGCTGAGGCGGGCCATCATCAGGGTGTCGGTCAGCACCATCAACATGTGCGCCAACTGCGAGGCGATCAACGGCCCCGCCAGCCGCAGGATGGCCCAGAGTTCGGTACGCACAGGACGCTGCATGGTTTCACATCCTTATAAAAGAGGGAGCAAGAGACCGTCGATTCTCAGGGTTTGGCGCGGGTTGCACAAAGGGATAAAAAGGATGGGTGGCATGATTAAAACTCATCCAGCCGCGATTCTGCTAAGTTGGCGCAATCCCGCCATTGGAGCGCTGTGCATGTCCCGTCGTCTTCCACCCTTGTATGCCCTGCGTGCATTCGAAGCTGCGGCACGGCATAGTTCGTTCACCCGCGCTGCCGAAGAGTTGTCGATCACTCAAAGTGCGGTGAGCCGGCATATCCGCACGCTTGAGGAGCACTTCGCCTGTCGGCTGTTCCACCGCAGCGGACGCAACCTGCAGCTGACCGAGTCGGCGCGCCTGCTGTTACCCGGCATCCGTGAAGGCTTTGCGGCGCTTGAGCGGGCCTGCAACACCTTGCGCGCCGAAGATGACATCCTGCGCATGAAAGCCCCGTCGACCCTGACCATGCGCTGGCTGCTGGCGCGGCTCAGTCGCTTCCGCCACTTGCAGCCGGGTAATGAAGTGCAACTGACCAGTGCCTGGATGGACGTGGACTCGGTGGACTTCAACAACGAACCGTTTGATTGCGCGGTGCTGCTCAGCGACGGGCATTTTCCGCCGGACTGGGAGGCCAGCCTGTTGTTCCCGGAAGAGCTGATTCCGGTAGGCGCCCCCAACCTGCTCAATGACCAGCCCTGGGATGTGGCACGACTGGCCTCCACCGAATTGCTGCACCCGACCCCGGATCGCCGCGACTGGCGCAGCTGGCTGGAGCATATGGGGTTGTCGGATCAGGTATCACTCAAGGGCGGGCAGGTGTTCGATACCCTGGAACTGGGGATGATCGCGGCGGCCCGAGGGTATGGCGTGTCGATGGGCGATCTGCTGATGGTGGCCGAGGATGTGGCGCAAGGACGTTTGAGTCTGCCGTGGCCGACGGCGGTCGCCAGCGGCCTGAATTATTACCTGGTGTGGCCAAAGACCCGTCCGGGAGGTGAACGTTTGCGCAGGCTCAGTGATTTCCTTCAGGGCGAAGTTCGGGCGATGGAACTGCCGGTGGTCGCGCGCTTGAGCTGAAACGTTCGAGCCGCCACAATGCCGGCCCCAGGCCATAACCCTGCTGTGCGCTCAAGTATTCGCGTTCACCGCCGAATACGTCCAAGTGGAACCGTCGTGCCGGTTCTGCGCATCACCCCCATTATTAGAATTTTTCCGAGCCGCGATCAGGGAGGATCCGCAGACTCGGCCAGGAGCTGTCCATGTCTCAACCTCGCGCCCGGATCGCCTCGCAGCTGGGCCTTGCGCTCGCCGTGATACTGGCGGTTGTCATCAGTGGCAGTACGGTGTTCGCCCTGCGTTCGCTGGACACCGCCAACCTCGCCACTCGTGAAGAACACCTGGCCAGCGAGGCCCGTCTGCTCGCCGACCAGTTGAGCACCTTCCACGGCACGCTGCGTGAAAGCACCCAGCGCCTGAGCGGGCTGTTCGAGAAGCGCTTCAGCGCGGGCCTGAGCATTCACCCGGACGAGCCGGTCAGCGTGGCGGGCACCCAGACCCCGGGCCTGCACCTGGGTAGCGAAGTGTTGAACAACAACTTCAAGGAAGTCGACGAGTTCAAGCAGATGACGGCGGGCGTTGCCACGCTGTTCGTGCGCAGTGGCGAAGACTTCGTGCGGGTCAGTACTTCGCTGACCAAGCAGGACGGCAGCCGCGCCATCGGCACCTTGCTCGATCACGCGCACCCGGCCTATGCGAAGTTGATGGCGGGGCAGGGCTACGTCGGCCGCGCGCTGCTGTTCGATCGTTCCTACATGACTCAATACACCCCGGTGCGTGACAGCAGCGGCAAGGTGATCGCGGTGTTGTTTGTCGGCTTCGACTACACCGACGCGCAGAACGCCCAGTTCGACAACCTCAAGCGCTTCCGTATCGGCCAGAGCGGCTCCCTGGCGCTGCTGGACGAGCAGAACAAATGGCTGGTCGCGCCAGCGGGCGTGCAGGCGCCGGATCAAGCGGTACCCGTGGTGAATGGCCTGGCGAAAGCACCGGGCAAAGGCCGGTTCTGGAGTGATACGTCCGAAGACTTCTACAGCATCGCCGTTCCCTTCGAAGGTGGACCGTGGTCGGTGGTGGCGAGCATGCCGAAGTCCGAGATCCGCGAAGTGACCTGGAGCGTTGGCTTCCAGTTGGCCATCGGCAGCCTGCTGGCGATGCTGATCGCGGTCGGTTCGGCAGTGTGGCTGCTGCGCAGCAAACTGCAGCCGCTGGGTGATCTGGTGCGTCAGGCCGAAGCCTTGGGCGCTGGTGATCTGAGCGTGCGTCTGAACGTGTCTAGCAACGATGAAATCGGTCAGTTGGCCCGTGCGTTCAACCAGATGAGCCAGGCGCTGTCGACCATGGTCGAGCACATCCGCCGCGCTTCGGAAGAGGTCAACAGCCGTGCCCAGGCACTGTCCGGTTTGTCCGGTGGCGCATACGAAGGCATGGAGCAGCAGTCCGGCGAAATCACCAGCATGGCGGGTGCGGTTGAAGAGTTTTCCGCCACCTCGCTGAACATTGCCGACAACATGGGCAACACCCAGCGTCTGGCCCAGGAAAATGCCCAGCAGACCCAGATCGGCCGCAGCTCGATGGAAGAAGCCTCTTCCTCGCTGGAGCAGATTGCCGGCGCGCTGAACACCACGGCGACCGTGATCAACACGCTCGGTCAGCGCTCCCAGGAAATCGGCGGCATCGTCAGCGTGATCACCTCGATTGCCGAACAGACCAACCTGCTGGCGCTCAACGCCGCCATCGAAGCGGCCCGTGCCGGTGAACAGGGTCGCGGCTTTGCCGTGGTGGCTGACGAAGTGCGCAACCTGGCGTCGCGCACCCGTCAGGCGACTGACGAAATCTCCGGGATGATCCACAGCATCCAGCAGGAAACCGGCAACGCCATCAGTACCATGGAGCAGGGCAACGTGCTGATGCAGGAAGGCCTGTCGCGCAACGCCAACGTCGCTTCTGCGCTGGCGCGAATCGATGAGCAGAGCCGTTCGGCAGGGCAGCAGTTTGCGGCGATTACCACCGCGACTCAGGAGCAGAGCAGCACCGCTACGTTGCTCAGCAGCAATCTTCAGAGCATCGCGATGGCCAACAGCGAGCAGCGTGAGGTGGTCTCCAATCTGGCGGTAACCGCTAAAGAACTGGAGAAGCTGGCGGCGGATTTGCGTTCCGAAGTTGATCGCTTCCGCTGATGCGTCTCTGAAAAAGCTATCGCGAGCAGGCTCGCTCCCAAAGGATCTGTGTTGGTCCTGTGAGAGCGAGCCTGTTTGCATTTGGGCTCTCCAAAAACTCAGCACCTACTGACTCGCCGGCCGATACTGCAACGCTTCGGCCAGGTGCTCGCGTCTGATATCCGCGCACGTTTCCAGATCCGCCAGCGTCCGCGCGACCTTGAGCAACCGATGCGCCGAGCGCAGCGACAACGTCAGCCTTTCGCACGCCGTTTCCAGCCAGGTTTCATCGGCTGTGGATAACTTGCAGTGCCTCTTCAGCCCCGGCAAATCGAGAAACGCATTGGCGCAGCCCTGGCGCTTTTGCTGGCGTTCGCGGGCTTCGGCGACCAACGCCGCCGCACTGGCACTGTCCTCTCCCGGTTTCACCGCCGGGTTCAACGCTGTGGCCTCTCGCGCCACCGTCAGGTGCAAATCGATTCGATCCAGCAACGGCCCCGAGAGCTTGTTGCGATAGCGCTGCACCATGTCCGGTGTACACGAGCACTTGCCGCTTGGCTCGCCAAGATATCCACAGGGACAGGGATTCATCGCCGCCACCAGCTGGAATCTTGCGGGAAACCGCACTCGCTCCTTGGCTCGGGCAATCACGATGCAGCCGGATTCCAGCGGTTCGCGCAGAACCTCCAGCACCTTGCGATCAAACTCGGGCAGTTCATCGAGAAACAGCACACCGTGATGGGCGAGGGTGATTTCGCCGGGTTGCGGTTTTGAGCTGCCGCCGACCAGTGCCGGTCCGGAGGCCGAGTGATGCGGTTGGCGGAACGGGCGCTGGGGCCAATGAGTGAGCGGCGTGCCGCTGGCGACGGATTGAATCGCCGCCACCTCCAGCGCTTCACTCTCGGCCAGCGGAGGCAGCAATCCCGGCAATCGACTGGCCAGCAATGTCTTGCCCGTCCCGGGTGGTCCGCTGAACAGCAGATTATGTGCGCCGGCAGCGGCAACCAGCAGCGCCCGTTTGGCGGCCAGTTGGCCTTGCACTTCGTTCAGGTCGGGATAGGGTTTGGCGGCATGGATCAACCCATCCGAGACATAGGGTTCGACCGGTGTATGCCCGTTGAAATGCGCCACTGCCTCCAGCAGATGATCCACCGCGATCACCCTCAATCCCGATGCGAGGCATGCCTCCTCGGCATTCGCCCGCGGCACCACCAGCGTCCGCCCGGCCTTGCGCGCTGCCAGTGCCGCCGGCAACACACCGCGCACAGCCCGCACTGCGCCGGATAACGCCAGTTCGCCAAGGCACTCCACATCATCCAGCGTCAATGTCGGCACCTGAACACTCGCCGACAGAATCCCCAGCGCAATCGCCAGATCGAACCGCCCGCCATCCTTGGGCAAGTCCGCCGGGGCCAGATTCAACGTGATCCGCCGCGCCGGAAACTGCAGCCCGGAATTGATGATCGCACTGCGCACCCGGTCCTTGCTCTCCTTCACCGCCGCTTCGGGCAGGCCGACCATGGTCAGCGAGGGCAAGCCGTTGGCGAGGTGAACTTCGACGGTGACGGCGGGCGCATCCACGCCAATCTGGGCGCGGCTGTGGACGATGGCGAGGGACATGGTCGTTCCTTGAGTGAATCGGGGGCCGCTTCCTGCGGGTTTTTTAAGGGTAGTCGGGGAGGAGGGAGTTGAAGGGACAGTTGCCTGGGCAAAGCTTCACTGGATGTTGCTGAAATAGACATGACTAATCTTCAGGCGAAAAAAAACCGCCTACTAGACGGTCTTTTAATGCGAGATTCAGGTTCCGCCACCGGCGAGCCAGCCATCAGGCTCCAATTCTTTGCCATAGGCCGCGGCGACCTTCAAAAAATGCCGCTGACTGGCAGAAACCGTATCGGCCAAACTGGGCGTTTCTGCACGAAGCCTGGATGCGAGTAACGGCTGTTTTTTCTGTTTCTTCTGTTTCATAGACAGCTCTCGTGTCTGTGTTCTGTTTGGATCAGGCCGCAGAGGGTAGCGAAGGCAGGGATACTCACGTAATCAGGCGTGGGGGGCAGTCCTTGTAGGACGGTACTTACGTAAGTGAAGGACGTTGGTTCGGGCGGATTCAGGTTGATACGACTTGGGAGCTAAAAGTTCGCTGCGACTACTCCACAGAAAACCGATTGTCGCATCTATCTCGAGGCGAAAAAAAACCGCCTTGAGGAGACGGTTTTTAGTTGCAGGCTTCGGTGAGGCCAAGGCCTGCGCATCCTTAGTGGACACACTCACGTTCGCTGAGGGTATGCAGGTTTGCTTCTTGATGCAAGCGTCAAAGCCACTTGGCGCCCATCAGGACATGACGTGTCAGATAAGCCGGGAAAACATGCTTAATGGCTTGATACAACTTGTTTAAATGCATTTTGAAGGACTGCAATACCATCCGCTGCGACGATGCCCACTCATGGAGTGTTCACGGAGTGTGGCCGGGAGCGTAAAAATTTCATGTCCCTCGACACGGTGTGAGATCCGTGCCGGTGCTTTTTCGGGGGATCCACACCCGGCCGCCTTGGTGGGCACACTCACGTGTAGTCCCGAAAGTGTTCGTACGCCGGAAAGAGCATCGGAGGTTTGGCCCCACGCAAGGAGGGCCAAAATATGTCTAAGTTTCTTAAACATATGTGGCGCCTCGTCAGGATCGCGCTATGGGCTTTTCGCCTGTACGAGATTCTGCGAGACCGTTGGAATAATTCGCTGCAGGAATTGAACCGACGGAAACCGTTCCTGCCTCGGCAGGAGCGGTTTTAGCTTCTTGTCTCACTCAGCCGGCGGCGTCAGCTTCGCTTCCATTTCCGCCACCTTCGCCTCAAGGCTCTCAAGCCGGGCGCGAGTACGCGCCAGCACCACCATCTGACTATCGAATTCTTCCCGGCTCACCAGATCCAGTTTGCTGAACGCACTTTGCAGCAGCATCTTGAACTGGCTTTCGATTTCGGCTTTTGGCAATGGCGTGTCGCCGCTGAACAGGCGGGAGGCGGTGCCGCTCAGGGCGTCGAGGAAGTCTTTGGGCGCGAGCATGGGATATGTCCTGGAAACAATGGCCGGCAGTGTATCACGCAGTGTCTATAGTCATTCGCGCGGGCCGGGATGCACGCTTTTCGCGCAAAAGGATGAACGGCTGCGCACCGTTGTTGTGCGTATCCCGTGTGCCATTTCGGTGATGGCATCGACGGCCGCGGCCAAGGGATTGAAATCAGGGGATTTTGGCGAGATGGCAAGCTTTCTGCTTAGTCGGTAGTGACCCATGCACTGATGCAGTCGCTGTGACGAATGCAGTGCGCCGGACGGGACGGGGAGTTTCGTCGGGAGCGGTTAGCTGGCGTCAGTCGGGCGGGTAGGGCCGACGATGCGTTACAAAGCCAGGCACTGCGCTTAGACTTGAGTCGGGTTTGTTTTCCTGGGGCAAGTCCACCAATTCGGGAGAGAGTTTCATGAAGCTAGTCACTGCCATCATCAAGCCGTTCAAGCTGGACGACGTGCGCGAGTCGCTGTCCGAAATCGGCGTGCAGGGCATTACCGTAACTGAAGTCAAAGGCTTCGGCCGGCAGAAGGGTCACACCGAGCTGTATCGCGGCGCGGAGTATGTGGTCGATTTTCTGCCCAAGGTGAAAATCGACGTTGCCATCGACGACAAGGATCTGGATCGGGTTATCGAGGCGATAACCAAGGCTGCCAACACCGGCAAGATCGGTGACGGCAAGATCTTCGTGGTCAATCTGGAACAGGCGATTCGCATCCGTACCGGCGAAACCGATACCGACGCGATCTAAACGCCGCCACAAACCCAACGCCCCAGGAGAAAACAATATGACTCTGCGTAAATTCGCAGGGCTAGGCGCCCTGTTGTCCATCGTAATGCCCGGCCTGGCTTTGGCGGCAGATCCGGTGGCGCCTCCAGTCCTCAATTCCGGCGATACCGCCTGGATGCTGACCTCGACGGCCCTCGTGCTGTTCATGACCATTCCGGGCCTGGCGCTGTTCTACGGCGGCATGGTGCGGTCGAAAAACATTCTTTCCGTGATGATGCAGTGCTTCGCCATTACCGGCCTGGTCACCATCCTGTGGTTCATTTATGGCTACAGCATGGCGTTCGACACCACCGGGATGGAAGCCAACGTCGTCAACTTCAACTCCTTCGTCGGCAGCTTCGGCAAGGCCTTCCTCGCGGGCGTCACCCCGGCCAGCATTACCGGCCCGACCGCGCTGTTCCCTGAAGCGGTATTCGTTACCTACCAGATGACCTTCGCCATCATCACCCCGGCGCTGATCGTCGGTGCCTTCGCCGAGCGTATGAAGTTCTCCGCGATGCTGGTGTTCATGGGCGTCTGGTTCACCCTGGTTTACGCGCCGATTGCACACATGGTCTGGAGCGGTCCGGGTTCGTTGCTGGGTGACTGGGGCGTGCTCGATTTCGCCGGCGGCACCGTGGTGCACATCAACGCCGGTATCGCCGGGCTGGTGGCGTGCCTGGTGCTGGGCAAGCGCAAAGGCTTCCCGACCACCCCGATGGCGCCGCACAACCTCGGTTACACCCTGATGGGCGCGGCGATGCTGTGGGTCGGCTGGTTCGGCTTCAACGCCGGCTCCGCTGCTGCAGCCAACGGCACTGCCGGCATGGCGATGCTGGTCACTCAGATCGCAACCGCCGCCGCTGCACTGGGCTGGATGTTCGCCGAGTGGATCACCCACGGCAAACCAAGTGCACTGGGTATCGCATCGGGCGTGGTTGCCGGTCTGGTGGCAATCACTCCGGCGGCCGGCACCGTGGGCCCGATGGGCTCGCTGATCATCGGCCTGGCCGCTGGCGTGGTGTGCTTCTTCTGCGCCACCAGCCTGAAACGCAAACTCGGTTATGACGACTCCCTGGACGCCTTCGGCGTGCACGGTATCGGCGGTATCCTCGGCGCAATCCTCACCGGTGTGTTCGCTGCTCCGGCGCTGGGTGGTTTCGGTACCGTTACCGACATCGCCTCCCAAGTGTGGATTCAGTGCAAAGGCGTCGGCTTCACGGTGATCTACACCGCGATCGTCACCTTCATCATCCTCAAGGTACTGGATGCCGTGATGGGGCTGCGCGTTACCGAGGAAGAAGAATCGGTGGGCCTGGACCTGGCACAACACAACGAGCGCGGCTACAACCTGTAAGAACGCGCCTCAAAAAACTTGCCCGGTTCGCCGGGCATTTTTTTGTCCGGAATTTGTCATCCCTGATGTGGCTGAATGGATTTTTCGTACTGCTTTGGTCGTGTTTACGATGGGTGTTTTTCTACGGCCAATGGCTTACATCATTGAAGGAATATTAGGGCCTTTGTTTTTTTTCAGAGCGCGCTAGAATGCGCCCCGAACGTGCGGAGAACTGTATGTGGCAACAGACTCTGATAACCCTGCGGGCACGGCCCCGGGGCTTTCATCTGGTAACGGAAGAGTTGCTCGCCGGACTGCCCGAAATCAAGGCATGCCGGGTCGGTCTGTTGCATTTGTGGCTACAGCATACCTCGGCGTCGTTGACCATCAACGAGAACGCCGATCCGGCGGTACGTCGCGACTTCGAACGATTTTTCAATCGTCTGATCCCACAAGGAACAGACGGCTATGAGCATAACGACGAAGGCCTGGACGACCTCCCGGCGCACTTCAAGGCCAGCGTGCTGGGCTGCCAGATCAGTTTGCCGGTAACGGCGGGTCGACTGGCACTGGGCACCTGGCAAGGCGTTTACCTGGGCGAGCATCGCGATCATGGCGGTGCCCGCAAAGTCCTCGCCACCTTGCACGGTGAAGGGGCATAAACCGTTGGTCACCAATGGTTACCGATTTTTTTACGGCGACTTTCGACAGTCGCCAAAGCTGGTCTATAACTAATCTGCTTTTCGCAAGTCATGAGGTAGAACATGAGCGACGATGATCTGGAAAACGACGACCTCGAAGTAGGCGACGAAGACGAGGCCGAAGACGGTCTGGAAGCGGCAGCGGAAGACGTTGCTGAAGACGATGGCGGTGACGATACGCCGGCCCCGGCTGCCAAAGGCAAGGCCAAGGCTGCGGTGTCGGTCGACGAGTTGCCGAGCATCGAAGCCAAGAACAAGGAGCGCGATGCCCTGGCCAAGGCCATGGAAGAGTTCCTTGCCCGTGGCGGCAAAGTGCAGGAAGTGGAGGCCAACGTGGTCGCCGATCCGCCCAAGAAGCCGGACAACAAGTACGGCAGCCGCCCTATCTGAGGCGTGCCGCTTGCTTGCTGAAAAAGCCCGCCGTCGCTGCGGGCTTTTTCATGGGCGAAAGAAAACTAGCCGCGGCTGTTCCAGCGGGCGAGCACTGCTGGCAGATCGTTCAGGCTGCGAATTTCGGCATCCGGCAGGCGCTCCGCTTCCCAGACCTTGCCCGCCGGGTTGAACCAGATCGCGCGCAAGCCCGCCTGCTGCGCTCCGGCAATGTCATCTCCCGGATGATCGCCAATATGCACCGCCGCCTCGGCACTCACGCCACCACGTTGCAGGGCTTCATGGAACAGCCGCGCATCCGGCTTGGCGATGCCGATGTCTTCGGCGCACAGCGCAAATTTGAAGTAATCCGCCAGCCCGAGGCGACGCACATCGGCGTTGCCGTTGGTGACTACGCCGAGGGCGTAATGTTTGGCGAGGGTTTCCAGGATCGGCTCGACTTCCGGGAACACTTCGATCTGATGCCGGGCATGCAGAAACACTTCAAAGCTCTTGTCCGCCAGTTCCGACGCTTCGTCGTGGGCATATCCGGACTCTTCCAAAGCATGAAATAGCACCCGCCGGCGCAGCGCGCTGATGCGGTGCTTGAGTCCCGGTTCGCTGGCCAGCACCCGCTCGCGGATCGACCACAGATGTTCCACCGGCACCGCGCCCAGCTTCGGCGCATGCTCGCTCAGCCACTGGCGCAAAACCGCTTCGGCGCTGACGATCACCGGAGCGGTGTCCCACAGGGTGTCGTCGAGGTCGAAGGTGATCAACTGGATGCTCATGAATCATCGCCTTTCATGCGTTTGGCCCGTGGGTGGGCGCTGTCGTAGACCGCCGCCAGATGCTGGAAGTCCAGGTGGGTATAGATCTGGGTGGTCTTGATGTCCGAGTGGCCGAGCAGTTCCTGCACCGCGCGCAGGTCCTGGGAGGACTCCAGCAAGTGGCTGGCGAAAGAGTGCCGCAGCATGTGCGGATGCAGGTTCTGCCCCAGTTCGCGTTCGCCGGCCAGTTTGACCCGCACCTGAATCGCTCGTGGGCCGAGGCGTCGGCCTTGCTGGCTGACGAACACCGCATCGTCCGCCGGGTTGGTCAGCGCTCGCAATGGCAACCATTGCTCCAGCGCTTCCCGGGCCTTTTTGCCGACGGGCAACAGACGTGTCTTGCTGCCCTTGCCGAGCACCTGAACCATGCCGTCGGCAAGGTCGAGTTGATCGAGATTGAGCCCGGTCAGCTCCGACAGACGCAGGCCCGAGGAATAGAACAATTCCAGAATCGCCTGATCGCGTCGGGCCAGAAAGTCGTCCTCGACCGCGCCTTCAAGCAGTTGCAGCGCCCGGTCGGTATCGAGGGTTTTCGGCAGGCGGCGTTCGCCTTTGGGTGGTGTCAGGCCGGTGGCCGGGTCGTGATCGCAGAGGCCTTCGCGATTCAGATAGTGATAGAGCCCGCGCACCGCCGACAGCAGGCGCGCCAGGCTGCGTGAGGACTGGCCCTGGGCATGCAGGCGGGCGATCAGGCTGCGCAAGCGCTGGATGTCCAGGGCCTGCCAGCTGCCGACGTTCTGTTTGTTGCACCAGCCGAGGACCTTGTCGAGGTCGCGGCGGTAGGCCGACAGCGTATGCGGCGACACCTGCCGCTCACTGCGCAGGTGTTCGCAGTAAGCGTCCAGTTGCCGTTCCATGCTCAGCGTACCGAGCGCAGGGAGCTGTTGACCCGTGGCAGCACGCGGCCCATGACTTCGGCGATGTAACTGAGGAACAGCGTGCCGACCGAACTTTTGTAGTGCTGCGGATCGCGGCTGGCGATGGCCAGGATTCCGTGAATGCCCTGGTGGCTGACGGCGACCACGGCGGTGGAACCGATCTGCTTGCGCTGCTCTTCGCCGAACAGGAAGTCCAGTTCGTGTTCACGCAGGCTGCCGCTGACGCTCTTGCCTTCGGTGAGCAGGCCGCCGATGGCGGTCTGCGCGTCGGCGTGGGTCACCCAGCGGCCGACCGGAGCCGGGTTGTCGCCGAGCAGGATCAGGCTGACGAAGGGCACCTGAAAGTCCTGGCGCAGACTGTCTTCGACGCTGATCACCACGTCTTCCAGGGTGGCGGCGTCCATCAGGGCGAGGATCAGGCGGCGGGTCTTGTCGAACAGGCGATCGTTGTCCCGGGCCACGTCCATCAAGTGCGAGAGGCGGTGGCGCATCTCGATGTTGCGGTCGCGCAGGATGGACATCTGTCGCTCGACCAGCGACACGGTGTCGCCGCGACGATGGGGGATGCGCAGAGACGGCAGCAGCTCTTCGTGCTCGACGAAGAAGTCCGGATGAGCCTCCAGGTACGCGGCAACCGCTGCCGCCTCCAGGCTCTCGGACGCTGTTTCACCGGACTGTCGGGCGGGTACCTGAGGCTTATCGGTCATGGCTTGTGCTCACTCAAAGACGGACTTGTCCTTCGTATACACGCACTGCCGGACCGGTCATCAGCACCGGTTGGCCGGGGCCTGCCCATTCGATGGACAGACGCCCGCCCGGCAGGTCGATCAATAGCGGCGAATCCATCCACCCCTGGCTGATCGCAGCTACAGCAGCAGCGCAGGCGCCGGTACCGCAGGCCTGGGTTTCCCCGGCACCGCGTTCCCAGACGCGCAATTGTGCGCGGTTACGGTCAATGACCTGGAGGAAGCCGACATTGACCCGCGCCGGAAAGCGCGGATGGTGTTCGATCTTCGGCCCCAGCTCATGCACCGGTGCGGTGTTGATGTCCTGCACGCGCAGTACCGCGTGGGGGTTACCCATCGATACTGCCGCCAGTTCCACCGATGTACCGTCGACATCGACCTGATAGCTCAGGGCCTGCTCGCTCGCCTGGAACGGAATGTCCGCCGGCACCTGACGCGGTGCACCCATGTTCACGCCGATCTGGCCGTCGTTACGCACGTCCAGTTCGATGATGCCGCCCTTGGTCTCGACGCGGATCTGCCGCTTGGCGGTCAGGCGCTTGTCGAGCACGAAGCGGGCGAAGCAGCGTGCACCGTTACCGCACTGTTCGACTTCGGAGCCGTCGGAGTTGAAGATCCGGTAACGGAAATCCACGTCCGGATTGCTCGGCGCCTCGACGATCAGCAACTGGTCGAAACCGATGCCGGTGTGCCGGTCGCCCCACATTTTTGCGTGCTTGGGCTGAATGTGCGCGTGCTGGCTGACCAGGTCGAGGACCATGAAGTCGTTGCCCAGGCCGTGCATCTTGGTAAAACGCAGCAGCATGGGGTTACTCCGGCAGCAGGCTTTCGCCGGCAAACAGCTCGGCCACGGTCTCGCGGCGACGCACTTCAAATACCTGATCGCCATCTACCAGCACTTCGGCGGCACGGCCGCGAGTGTTGTAGTTGGAGCTCATCACAAAACCGTAGGCCCCGGCCGAATGCACGGCCAGCAGGTCGCCTTCTTCCAGCGCCAGTTCGCGATCCTTGGCGAGGAAATCGCCGGTCTCGCAGATCGGGCCGACCACGTCGTACTTGCGTGCAGCGGTGTCGCGCGGCTTGACCGCCGTCACGTCCATCCACGCCTGGTACAGGGCCGGGCGGATCAGGTCGTTCATCGCCGCATCGACGATGGCGAAGTCTTTGTGCTCGGTGTGCTTGAGGTACTCGACCTGGGTCAGCAGCACGCCGGCATTGGCGACGATGAAGCGGCCCGGTTCGAACACCAGCGCCAGGTCACGACCGACCAGACGCTCGCGCACGGCCTTGATGTAATCGGCGGCCAATGGCGGCTCTTCATCGCGGTAACGCACACCCAGGCCACCACCGAGATCGATGTGGCGCAGGTGGATGCCGCAATCGCCCAGGCGGTCCACCAGATCAAGCAGGCGATCGAGCGCATCGAGGAACGGTGGCAGGGTGGTCAGTTGCGAACCGATGTGGCAATCCACGCCGACCACTTCCAGGTTCGGCAGGTGCGCGGCACGCACGTACACGTCTTCGGCGTCGGCGATGGCGATGCCGAACTTGTTCTCTTTGAGACCGGTGGAAATGTACGGGTGGGTGCCGGCATCGACGTCCGGGTTCACGCGCAGGGAAATCGGTGCACGAATGCCCAGCTCGGCGGCGACCACTTGCAGGCGCTCCAGCTCGTCGGTGGATTCGACGTTGAAGCAATGCACGCCGACTTCCAGTGCGCGACGCATGTCGTCACGGGTCTTGCCGACGCCGGAGAACACGATCTTGTCAGGGCTGCCGCCGGCGGCCAGGACGCGTTCCAGCTCGCCACGGGAAACGATGTCAAAACCGGCGCCGATGCGGGCCAGGACATTCAGAACGCCGAGGTTGGAGTTGGCCTTGACCGCGAAGCACACCAGGTGCGGCATGCCGGCCAGCGCATCGGCATAGGCCAGGTACTGGGCCTCGATGTGGGCGCGGGAGTAGACGTAGGTCGGTGTGCCGAAGCGGTCGGCGATGGCGGACAGCGCCACACCTTCCGCGAACAGTTCCCCGCCACGGTAGTTAAAAGCGTCCATGGCGATCCCTTATTGGTAAACGTCGTGCTTGTGTGCTTTGGACGACTGCTTTTGCGAAGACTGGGCTTGTGCAGCTGGGTCCTGATCGTCATCCGGCAGGTACAGCGGGCCTTTCTGACCGCAGGCCGAAATCAAGCAGGCAAAAGCGACGAGCGAAGCGAGCGCAGCAATGGAAGAGATCAGGCGCTTCATGGCGAAATCCTTGAATATGCGTTAATTGCGCCGGAGTATACCGGCCACCCGGCAGCTTGCCTATGCGACGGAACTCCCGTCCGGCGGGGCTCGCCCGCAGGCGGGTCGATCAAGTGCAATCCTTGTGGGAGCGAGCCTGCTCGCGATGGCATCGGCATATTCAACATCCGGGTGTCTGATCCACCGCAATCGCGAGCAGGTTCGCTCCCACAGGGGACAGTGCAGACAGGGTTGTTGGTCGTTATCCTTTGCAATCGGCTGGCCGCGACCGTATCTTGCGGCGCTTGAGCCTGATCAGACATTTTTTGAGGTTGCCGCAATGAGTTTGTCCGAAGCCCGTTTCCATGATCTGGTCGATGCCACCCAGCAAGCGCTGGAAGACATCTTTGATGAAAGTGGCCTGGATCTGGACATGGAGAACTCGGCCGGTGTGCTGACTATCAAGTTCGACAACGGCAGTCAGCTGATCTTCAGCCGTCAGGAGCCTCTGCGTCAGTTGTGGCTGGCTGACCGTTCCGGTGGTTTCCATTTCGACTATGACGAGCAGGCCGGCAAGTGGGTCTGCGAGAAAACCGAAGAGTTGCTGGGCGAAATGCTGGAGCGCATCGTCTGGGAGCGCGCCGGCGAAAAACTCGATTTCGACGAAATCTGAGATGACGACCGCGCCACGCCCTGCCAAGCCGCTCTACAGCAACGTCAGCCCGGCCGTGCCTTCGCCGTGCACCGGCGTCTGTCGGCTGGACGAGCAGAAGGTCTGTCTCGGCTGCATGCGCCATGTCGAAGATATCCGTGAATGGCGTTCGGCCGATGACGAGCGCCGCCGGGTGATTTGCGCGCAAGCGACTCAGCGCAGGCAGCTCTCCGGGACGTAGCTTGTATATTTTTTGAGCTGTGATAGTGTCCGGAAGCGCCTCAACCCATCGAGGCCTGGTGAAAACCCCGTCTTATTTGGCGGGGTTTTGCTTTTTTTGTGTGCAGAAGAAAGGAGTCTGCCCGGATCATGACCGCACCTTCCATCACCCTTACCCGTCTGGACGTGCAACGTCTGGAACGCCTGATCGACAGCCTGGATGACTCGCTGCCGGGCGTGATCGCGCTGCAAACCGAGCTGGACCGCGCCGATACCCTGGTCGGCCACGATGAAGTGCCCGCCGATGTCGTGACGATGAATTCCCGTGTGCACTGTCGAGAAGAAGGCAGTGGCAAGGACTACCACCTGACGCTGGTCTATCCAAAGCACGCCAACGCCGATGAAGGCAAAATCTCGATCCTGGCCCCGGTCGGCAGCGCGCTGCTGGGCTTGAAGGTTGGCCAGCATATCGACTGGCCGGCACCGGGCGGCAAGACCCTGAAGCTGACCTTGCTGGAAGTCGAATCGCAGCCGGCCAACGGCGGCGATTTTCCGGAGTAACCCCGCCTCAGACCTGCTCGAGCGCCTCGTTCAGAGAGCGTTCCAGGTCGGCCTTGTAACGCAGATACAGATTGCTCGAACTCTGCCCGTCACCGATCACGCCCGACAGGTCCAGGTCGGTGATGTAGCAGCGGTAGCGCTCGGTTTCCCGGCGCTGATCGACGATTTCCCGGGCGACCACGCTGAACAGCTGGTCGCCATGTTCCAGCTCGCAGAACTCCCGCTGATTGCAATACAACGTGACCTGCACCTCGCCCGGTGCGGCTTTGCCGATGATCGCCTGCACGTCGTAGAACGGTTTGTTGACTGGCGTCTGCGGCGCCGGGCGCATTTCGACCCGTCGTGCGCGTCCCGGTCCTGATGGCAATAACTGGTAATACAAGATTTCCAGGCTCGCAGCATGGCTCGAATCCATCGGCAACAGTGCTTCACGCCGGAACTGGATCGATTGCAGGAAACGCTGCAACGGCACCAACAGACTTTGCTCGTCGTGATAGGGCAAATGTTGTTGCCACAGTGCGTTGAATTCGTCGAGCACGTACAGCTCGGCCGTTTGCTCGGTGATCCGGTAAAACACCTGAATGCATTCGGGCTGGCCCATCGGCAGGATCAGCGCGAGGTCGTGGTCTTCCAGCGCCATCGGATCCAGGTGCAGCGGGCTGTAGCGCGGTTGCTCCTCGCCGAGGTAATCGAGCAGTGCCGGCAGGGTGGCGAGGGCGACATGGCTGACCTGGCCCGGTACCAGTTCCAGCACGTGATAGTGCTGCTGCACCTGAATCAGGTAGCGGTGATTCAAGTCACTGAGCAGCAGGTTCTGTGCGGTATCGACGATCTCTTCCACCCGGCGGGCGATGAATTGCGCGCGGTTGTGGCAGAAGCAACGCACCCGCAGCGATGGCTGTTGCGGCCCGCGCGGCAGGTTGTTGAGGTAATCGCGCAGGCAGTCGAGTAGCGCATGCGGGCCGTCGAAGCGGTTGACCAGCACTTCGTTCCAGCTGTTGAGCGTGACCTGATCGAGGGTCAGCACCAGGTTCTCGCGCACGCCGGCATAGCTCAGGGAGTCCGTGCGTTCGGTGGTCATCAGGATGTTCAGGTCGCGGTGATGCTTGAGCGGATCGACGCCGACATTCACCAGAATCAGCACTTCGCTCGGCACACTGGCGCGCAGCAACGGTTCTTCGGCAACGGTTGGCAAGGGCAGGGCGATGCTCTGTTGCAGGCTACCGAGCAAATTGAACAGCTCGAACTCGCTCATGTCGCTGGTGCCGGGGTGCAGGGCCAGTCGGGTGCTGCTGTCGATCACGCCGTTGCGGTGGCACCAGGTCAGCAGTTCCAGCAACTGGCGGCTGCGCTTGATCGGCGCGAAATGTTCCCACTCCAGCGCCGTCAGGCTGCCGTTGTACAGGCCCCACTGGGTTTGTCCGGGTTCCTTTTTGTTCGGCGATTGCACCAGGGTCAGGGTGTCTTCGGCCAGGTCCGGGGCGATGCCCGGGTTGATGAACTCGACCTTGTCGGCCTTGCGTTCGAACGCGGCGTACAGGCGTCGGCCGAGGACATTGAGATCACGTTTGTTGATCAGGCTGACAGTCTGCTCGGTGCGGGCGAACTGGGTCAGGAAGCGATAGCTGTAATTCAGCTCGTTGACCAGAGCCCGGCGCTCGGCACTGACCTGCCGCACTTTCCACTGGCTGCGGCTGTCGAGCAAAGCCAGTTGCCGCTGGTCCCAGTGCCATTCGCTGGCCAGTCTTTCCAGCAATGAGCGTTGCCAGCTCTGGGTGCGGGTGTTGCCGGTGAGCTTGCGGTTGACCTTGAGGTACAGCGCACGGCGTACCAGTTCCAGGCGTTCGGGTTCATTGCGGGCGGTGAGGTATTCCTCGATCCGGCGGTAAACCACCATGTACGGATCCAGCTCGTCGAGGTCGAGCCGGTTGGCGAATACCGCCTGTTTGAAGCGCAGGCTCAGGCACTGCACCTGCGGATGTTCGCTGGCGTAGACCTCGATCAGCAGCAGCTTGAGCACCGACTTGTAAGGCGACTCGATGCCCTTGAACAACTGCCACAACCCGGCGCCCACGAACTCGCCCGGCGGAATGTGCGCCAGTGGGCCGAGGTCGAGGGTTTCATCGTTGCGGATGAAACGCTTGGAGATCAGGGTGTGGGTGTACTGGTCGTATGCGCGCTCTTCGTAGACCGGTACCAGCCACCAGATCGGCGTGCGCCCCGCCAGCCAGATCGCGGTGCGGTAAAACTCGTCCAGCAGCAGATAGTGCTGGGTGGTGCCGCAATCTTCGGAACTGAGCTGGGTATCGCGCTCGCCTTTGACGAAACGCGCCGGGTCGATCAGGAAGAAATGCGCCTCCGCGCCTTGGCTCGCGGCCCAGGCTTCGAGCAACTGGCATTTTTTGCGCAGTTCGGCGAGTTCGCTGTCGCTCAGGTCGGGGGCGTGGCAGACCCACACGTCCATGTCGCTCTGGTCCGCCTGGGCCAGCGTACCGAGGCTGCCCATCAGGAACAGTCCGTGAATCGGTCGCGGCGGGTTGCTGCCGTGGCGCGGCTTGTAGGAAAACGAACGCGTCAGGCGCTGGGCTTCGGCGAGAGCATCGGCATCCGGTTCGTAATTCGACAACCCGGCCGGTGTGCTGCCCGAGACATAACCGGGCAGCAGCGGATGATTGACGTGGAAAAACAGCGGCAACAGGGTCAGCACGCTTTGCTGGCGCGTCGACAGCCCTTCAAGGGCCCGGTTCAGGCGGCCTTCGTTGAGTTTGAGAAAGCGTGCGCGCAGCTGGCTGAGTACCTTGCGGTCGATTCCCTCGTCCAGGTCGGGGCGGATTTCATGGGTGCGGGTCATGTCGACTCAAACCGGCTCGCAGGGCTCGGAGGCAGAGGGTCACGGAATGCGAGGGAGTTTAGCGCCTGTGCAGCGCGAGCATTAAGCTGAATTTGTTTTTTGACGCCAGATTTCCACCGCGTGACGGTGGCGTGCGGCCGGGCTGGCCCGCGGAAATCCCGTGGCGGAGGTTTCCGTGGGCAAAGTCGGGAGGATCAGGCGGTTTGTTGCTCTTTCAGAATCGTCAGTACGGTCTGCACGTTTTGTGCGGCATCGCGACCGAGACTGGTCAGGTAACCGCCATCAGGCTGGTCTGTCAGTTCTTTTTCAAAGAGGCGTTGGGCAGCAGCGATGTGCTTCGGGGCAGCGGTCTGATGAATTTTCAGACCTTCCTGGGAACTGTCCAGGTTGAAGAGTGCGAGGACTTCCAGTTCGGCAACCAACTCAGGGGTAAGCGACATAAGGACTCCAGACTTTCTAGGAATTGGACGACAGCGCCCCTAAGGTGAACCTGCCGGCGCGGCCTGTCCAGTGTGCGCCAGGGTTTTTGTCTCGGGGGTGGATTCCAGTGTAGTCAGGGGCCGGGAGAAGGCCGGATGGAAGGGTGACAAATTGTGTGGGAGCCAGGCAGCTCCCACATCGGGTTGCCCGGTTACGGCTTTTCCGGTGGCAACTCAGGCAATGCGCGAAGGGCCGCTTCGTACCATTCGGTATTGAACGCGCGGTCGTCATCGAGCATGGCGTCGATCTCGTAAGCCAGCACGTGGGCCATCAGGTTCAGGATGTCTTCGCGCTCGTAACCGACCAGGGTCAGTTTGTTGAACGTGGCCTTTGCCGCTGGCGGGTTGTCGCTTTCGATCTGGTTTTCGATGGCTTCGATCAAAGTGCTCTCGGTGAACTCTTCTTCGTCGTTATCGATGTCTGTCGGCTCGCTCATGGCAGGCTCCTCAAGGAAAGGCGTCAGTTTACCCGCATTCAGCGGCGTGATGCTGCTGGCGGGATTCCCCGGAGCGATCTATAAACAGGCACTGCCCACCCCGCACGGCCTGGAGGCTATGTGATGTTCAAGCTCTACGGATTCTCAGTCAGCAACTACTACAACATGGTCAAACTGGCGCTGCTGGAAAAGGGCCTGCCGTTCGAGGAAGTCACCTTCTACCCGACGCCAACGCCGGAGTCTCTGGCCATCAGCCCACGCGGCAAGGTGCCGGTGCTGGGAGCGGAAGGTGGCTACATCAATGAAACGATGGTGATGCTCGAATACCTCGAAAGTACCCAGAAGGGTGTTCCGCTGCTGCCGGCCGAGCCGTTTGCGCGCGCCCAGGTGCTGGCGGTGGCCAAGGAAATCGAGTTGTACATCGAACTGCCCGCCCGAGCCTGTTACGGCGAAGCGTTCTTCGGCGCGGCGCTGCCGGAGGCGATCAAAGAGAAGACCAAATCCGAGTTGCTGCTGGGTTTTGCGGCGCTGGGCCGCCACGGCAAGTTCGCCCCGTATGTGGCGGGCGACAGCCTGAGCATCGCTGACTTGTACTTCCTCTACAGCGTGCCGTTGGCGGCTGCGGTGGGGCACAAACTGTTCGGTCTGGATCTGTTGGCTGACATGCCGAAGGCCAAGGCGCTGCTGGAGCGACTTGAACAGAATCCGCATGTGCAGAAGATTGCAGCGGACAAGGAAGCGGCGATGCCGACGTTTTTGGCGATGATCGCGGCGAAGAAGTAAGTTTTTTGGTGTTTCCGGGATAGCTTTCGCGAGCAAGCCCGCTCCCGCACTTGATCTCGATTGGACACCTGTTCGGTGTTCGCAGCAGATCGAATGTGGGAGCGGGCTTGCTCGCGAAGCTTTGGCTTTTAGCGGCTGGCGATCAATGCCTGACCGCGAGCCACGGCAGCCTTGACCTGTGCCGGGGCAGTCCCGCCGATGTGGTCACGGGCATTCACCGAACCTTCCAGGGTCAGCACGGCAAACACGTCCTGCTCGATCTGGTCGCTGAACTGACGCAGTTCTTCCAGGCTCATCTCCGCCAGATCCTTGCCGGTATCGACGCCGTACTTCACCGCGTGGCCAACGATCTCGTGGCAGTCACGGAACGGCAGGCCACGGCGAACCAGATAGTCGGCCAGGTCAGTGGCGGTGGAGAAGCCGCGCAGCGCCGCTTCACGCATGATCGCGTGTTTCGGTTTGATCGCCGGGATCATGTCGGCAAAGGCTCGCAGCGAGTCGCGCAGGGTGTCGGCGGCGTCGAACAGCGGCTCCTTGTCTTCCTGGTTGTCCTTGTTGTAGGCCAGCGGCTGGCCTTTCATCAGGGTCAGCAGGCCCATCAGGGCGCCGAACACACGGCCGGTCTTGCCGCGTACCAGCTCCGGCACGTCGGGGTTCTTCTTTTGCGGCATGATCGAGCTGCCGGTGCAGAAACGGTCCGGCAGATCGATGAACTGGAACTGCGCGCTGGTCCACAGCACCAGCTCTTCGGAGAAGCGCGACAGGTGCATCATCGCGATGCTCGCGGCCGAGCAGAATTCGATGGCGAAGTCGCGATCCGACACGTTGTCCAGCGAGTTGCCGCCGACAGCGTCGAAGCCCAGCAGTTGTGCGGTGTATTCGCGGTCGATCGGGTAGGTGGTGCCGGCCAGCGCGGCGCTGCCCAGCGGCATGCGGTTGGTGCGCTTGCGGCAGTCGACCAGGCGCTCGTAGTCGCGGCTGAGCATTTCGAACCAGGCCAGCATGTGGTGACCGAAGGTCACAGGCTGTGCGGTCTGCAGGTGGGTGAAGCCCGGCATGATGCTCGCGGCCTCACGCTCGGCCTGCTCCAGCAGGCCTTTTTGCAGGCGGGTGATCTCGGCCAGGATCAGGTCGATCTCGTCGCGCAGCCACAGGCGGATGTCGGTGGCGACCTGGTCGTTGCGGCTGCGGCCGGTGTGCAGCTTCTTGCCGGTGATGCCGATGCGGTCGGTCAGGCGTGCCTCGATGTTCATGTGCACGTCTTCGAGGTCCACGCGCCAGTCGAACTGGCCGGCCTCGATTTCGCCCTGGATGGTCTTCAGGCCATCGATGATGCTGTCGCGCTCGGCATCCGTCAGCACGCCGACCTTGGCCAGCATGGTGGCGTGGGCGATCGAGCCCATGATGTCGTGGCGATACAGGCGCTGGTCGAAAGTGACGGAGGCGGTGAAGCGGGCGACGAAGGCGTCGACGGGTTCACTGAAGCGGCCGCCCCAGGACTGATTGGTCTTGTCAGTGCTCATGAATTCGCTCGTATCGGCTTGAAGAAAGAAGGCGTGAAACGCTGGCGCGGATAATAACAGGGTTGCCAATCCTGTCGTTGACACTGGTCGATACGTTTTTTTCTCATCTCTGCGTTCATAGTCGCCGCCGGTTCCGGGGGATTTGCGCAAGGATATTTTCCGATTGAGCAATATCGGCCCGGCGAGCGTCTACAGTAGGACTAAGGGTCGGCGCGACTGTGGATCGTGCAAAGGTCTGGCCGCCGACTATAAGAAGAGAGGGGTGGGTGTTTTGACCATCGGCATACCCTGCGTAAAACGCAGACAGACGCGAGCTTCGAGTGGTGCGTCCCGGGTGTCGGCAAATATTGCCGGCCGACGTACGGCACTTTTTGGCGCTCGCGCTAGTCTTAGCGTGGATCGCGGTGACGGACGTCACTCCACTTGTCTACGCTATCCTTGTGCGAGACTCACGCAGGAATCCAGCGCAATATGAATGTCCTGATCGTTGATGACGAACCACTGGCCCGCGAGCGCCTCGCCCGAATGGTGAGCGAGCTCGAGGGCTACACAGTCCTGGAGCCCAGCGCCACCAATGGCGAAGAGGCGTTGGCACTGATCGACAGCCACAAGCCGGATATCGTGCTGCTCGATATCCGCATGCCGGGCCTCGACGGCCTGCAAGTGGCTGCCCGGCTGTGCGAGCGCGAAACCCCGCCCGCCGTGGTGTTCTGCTCCGGTATCGATGAATTTCCCTTGGAGGCCCTGCAGGCCAGCGCCGTGGGCCATGTGGTGAAACCCGTGAGAACCGAACATCTGCAGGAAGCCCTGAAAAGGGCCGAACGTCCGAATCGGGCTCAGCTATCGGCCCTGACCCGTCCCGCCGCCGAAAGCGGTAATGGCCCGCGCAGTCATATCAGCGCCCGCACCCGCAAAGGCATCGAACTGATCCCGCTGGATCAGGTGGTGTATTTCATTGCCGATCACAAATACGTGACCCTGCGTCACGAAGCCGGTGAAGTGCTGCTGGACGAGCCGCTCAAGGCGCTGGAAGACGAGTTCGGCGAGCGATTCGTGCGGATCCACCGCAATGCGCTGGTCGCCCGCGACCGCATCGAGCGCCTGCAACGTACGCCGCTGGGCCACTTCCAGTTGTTCCTCAAGGGCCTGAACGGTGATGCGCTGATCGTCAGCCGCCGGCATGTGGCGGGCGTGCGCAAAATGATGCAAGGGCTTTAGCCCGAGGGCGTCGGGCGGCTTTCCATTCTCTTCACCAGGCAATGCCGGCCAGGGAGGCCACACCGTTTCTGATTCAGGTCAAAGTGGATTTGGCTGAGCTGTTATTATCCGCCGTATCTATTCAGTACGGATTGATCCATGTCCTCTCGCGAAATCCGCATCGCCACCCGCAAAAGTGCACTGGCCCTCTGGCAGGCCGAATACGTCAAAGCCCGTCTGGAAGCAGCCCACCCGGGGTTGCTGGTGACGCTGGTGCCCATGGTCAGTCGCGGCGACAAGCTGCTCGATTCGCCGTTATCGAAAATCGGTGGCAAGGGCCTGTTCGTCAAGGAACTGGAAACCGCGCTACTGGAAAATGAAGCCGACATCGCCGTCCATTCGATGAAAGACGTGCCGATGGACTTCCCCGAAGGTCTCGGTCTGTTCTGCATCTGCGAGCGCGAAGACCCGCGCGACGCCTTTGTCTCCAATACTTTTTCCAGTCTTGATGCGTTGCCGGCCGGCAGCATCGTCGGCACCTCCAGCCTGCGCCGCCAGGCGCAGTTGCTGACCCGTCGTCCGGACCTGGAAATCCGTTTCCTGCGCGGCAACGTCAACACCCGTCTGGCCAAGCTCGATGCCGGCGAGTACGACGCGATCATCCTCGCGGCGGCCGGTCTGATTCGCCTCGGTTTCGAAGACCGCATCACCTCGGCGATCAGCGTCGACGATAGCCTGCCCGCCGGTGGCCAGGGCGCCGTCGGTATCGAGTGCCGCAGCGCCGACACTGAAATCCACGCCTTGCTCGCACCTCTGCATCACGCCGATACGGCTGACCGTGTGAGCGCCGAGCGTGCCCTCAACAAACACTTGAATGGCGGTTGCCAGGTGCCGATCGCCTGCTACGCCGTGCTCGAAGGCGAGCAATTGTGGCTGCGTGGCCTGGTCGGCGAGCCGAGCGGTGGCAAGCTGTTGAGTGCCGAAGCCCGGGCGCCGCGCACTGACGCTGAAGCGCTGGGCGTGCAGGTCGCTGAAGATTTGCTTCGCCAGGGTGCTGACGACATTCTCAAGGCTGTCTACGGCGAGGCAGGTCACGAGTGACGACCTGGCGGCTGCTGCTGACGCGCCCCGCTGACGATTGCGAGGCGCTGGCCGAGGTGCTGGCCGGGCAGGGGATTTTCAGCAGCTGCCTGCCGCTTTTGGAAATCGCGCCGCTGCCGGTCTCTGACACAATGCGCCAGACCTTTGGCGGATTGTCGCGCTACAGCGCGGTGATCGTGGTCAGCAAGCCGGCGGCGCGCATCGCTGGGCAATTGATCGATGCCGTGCCGGGCATGCCCTGGTTCAGCGTTGGCGCAGCGACGGCGCAGATTCTTCGGGATCGGGGTATTGATGCGCACTGCCCGGACGAGGGCGATGACAGTGAAGCCTTGCTGCAATTGCCGCGTCTGCTCGAGGTCGTTGCACAGCCCGGCACACAGGTGTTGATCCTGCGCGGAGAGGGCGGTCGCGAGCTGCTGGCCGAGCGCCTGCGCGCGCTTGGTGCTAGTGTCGAGTATCTGGAACTGTACCGCCGTGACCTGCCGGACTATCCGCCGCGGGAACTGCCCCGACGGATTGCGGCGGAACGCCTGAACGGGCTGGTGGTCAGCAGTGGACAGGGTTTTGAGCACCTGCGTCAGTTGGCCGGTGATACTTGGCCGGTGCTTGCGCAGATGCCGTTGTTTGTTCCAAGCCCAAGGGTCGCCGAGCAGGCACGCGCCGCCGGGACCCGAACAGTTGTGGATTGTCGCGGCGCCAGTGCTGCGGCCTTGCTGACGGCGTTACGGGAGCATCCCGTGCCCGTTCTCTAATGCAAAGGATGGATACGTGAGCGAAACAGCCTTGCCTAAAGATGACGTTCAACCTGTGATCGATGCACCGGTTGATGCACCGCCACCGGCCGCTGAAACGCGCCGAGGCAACGGATTGGCCATTGTCGCGCTGCTGCTCGGCGCCGCCGGTATTGCGGTGGGTGGCTGGGGTGTCTGGCAGGTGCGACACCTGCAAGCCAACACGCAGGAGCAATTGAGTCAGGTGCAGGCGTTGAATGATCAGGCCCAGAACCTGAAACTCAACGAGCAGCGTCTGACCGAGCGTCTCGGGCAACTGCCGGGTGCCGACGAACTCGCCGAGCGCCAGCGTCTGGTGACGCAACTGCAGGGCGATCAGCAGCGCCTCAATCAGCGTCTGGAAACCGTCCTCGGGGCAAGCCGCAAGGACTGGCGTCTGGCCGAGGCCGAGCATCTGCTGCGACTCGCCAGCCTGCGTCTTTCTGCCCTGCAGGACATCAGCAGCGCTCAGGCACTGGTGCAGGGTGCCGACGATATTCTGAAGGAGCAAAACGATCCGGGTTCGTTTGCCGCGCGTGAGCAAGTGGCGAAAACCCTGGTGGCGTTGCGCAGTACCGAGCAGCCCGATCGTACCGGTCTGTTCCTGAAGCTGGGCGCCCTGCGCGATCAGGTCATCGGGCTCACCGAGCTGGCGCCCGAGTACAAGGACCGCGGCGATTCGCTGCTGGGCCTGACCTCCGACGGCGACGGTGCCAGCCGCTGGTCGCAGTGGTGGGATCAGATCTCGCGCTACATCCGTATCGATTTCAATGCCGATAAAAACGTACGGCCACTGCTCGCCGGGCAGAGCCTGAGCCAGGTACGCCTGGCCCTGAGTCTCTCTCTGGAGCAGGCGCAATGGGCGGCGCTCAACGGTCAGGCAGCGGTCTACACCCAGGCACTGACTGAAGCGCGGGACGTGCTCAAGGGTAATTTCAACCCGGACAACCCGCAGAGCAAAATCATGCTCGAACAAGTGGCGGAGCTGAGCAAGCAACCGGTCACGGTTGTTACGCCGGATCTGGCGGGTACCCTCAGCGCCGTGCAGGCCTACCTCGAGCGCCGTAACGTCAACGCTGAGGACTCGGTGAAACCTTTCGCCAAACCTGCCGCCACCGCGCAGGAGGCCACACCATGAAGCGTCTGTACGTCATCGTGTTTCTGGTGATCGCTGCGACGGCGGCCCTCGGACTGGCGATTGCCGAGCATTCCGGTTACGTATTGGTGGCCTACAAAAGCTTCCGCTATGAGTCGAGCCTGTGGGCGACGTTGGCGCTGGTGGCGGTGCTGTGGCTGCTGATCTGGGGCATCAAGGCGCTGGTTGAACTGGTGCTGACCTCCGGTGGCGTGGTCAATCCCTGGTCGCGCCGCAACCGTAGTCGTCGCGTGCAAGTGGCGATCGAGCACGGTCAACTTGATCTGGCCGAAGGTCGCTGGGCCAGCGCCCAGCGTCACCTTTATCGGGCTGCCGAGGCCGAGCGTCAGCCGTTGCTGTATTACCTCGGTGCCGCCCGTGCTGCCAACGAGCAAGGCAATTACGAAGAAAGTGATCGTCTGCTGGAGCGCGCGCTCGAACGTCAGCCTCAGGCCGAACTGGCGATTGCCTTGAGTCATGCGCAACTGCAAACCGACCGTGGCGATACCGAAGGTGCGTTGGTGACTTTGCAGGCCATGCGCGAGCGTCATCCGCACAACGTCCAGACCCTGCGTCAGTTGCAGCGTCTGCATCAGCAGCGTGGTGACTGGTCGGCGGTGATCCGCATGCTGCCCGAGCTGCGCAAGGACAAAGTCCTGCCACCTGCCGAACTGGCCGAGCTGGAGCGTCGTGCCTGGGGAGAGAACCTGTCGCTGGCGGCACATCGCGAAGAAGATGGCGCGATCGGTCTGCAATCGCTCAACCGTGCCTGGCAGCAACTGACTTCGTCACAGCGCCAGGAGTCGCCGCTGGTACTGGCCTACGCCGAGCAACTGCGTCAGCTCGGCGCGCAGGTCGAGGCGGAAGAGGTGTTGCGCAACGCCCTCAAGCGTAAGTACGACAGCCACCTGGCGCGCCTCTATGGCCTGGTGCGCGGCAGTGATCCGACGCGTCAATTGCAGGTGGCCGAGGGCTGGCTCAAGGATCACCCTGCCGACCCGAGCCTGCTGCTGACGCTCGGCCGACTGTGCCTGCAAGCCAGTCTGTGGGGCAAGGCGAGGGACTATCTGGAAAGCAGCCTGCGCATCCAGCGCAATCCGGAAGCCTGTGCGGAACTGGCGCGTTTGCTGGCTCGACTCGGCGATACCGAGCGCAGCAACCAGCTGTTTCAGGAAGGTCTGGGACTGTTGGACGAGCGCCTGCTGGCCGCGCCTTTACCGGTGCAGGCTCACGCCTGAGTGGACGGGGGAGTGCGCTCCCTCGCCCATGTTCTCGACTGAATAGTTACCGCTATTTCACTTCTGAGGCAGAGTCCTACAGAGGCCTACATCCTTTCCTCTCGCGTCTGTCGGGATTTCCCTACATCTCTGGTGAAGTGTCGCCAGTGACCTGCCTTGAAAGGCCGAGGCCCTTTCCTCTACCGTAACTGCCTGTCTTTATTGTTACGGATAACCCATGTCGTTGACCTGCTCACGCTCCCTGTTTTTTATGGCTTTCACGGCGGGAACACTGGCGCTGGGAGCTTCCTATTACCTTGAGTACGCGGTGGGTCTCGTGCCGTGCAGCCTGTGCCTGGTGCAACGGCTTTTTCTGAGTATCCTCACCACCTGCTGTGGTTTGGCGGCGGTGCATGGGCCAGGGCGCTTTGGCCTTTCGCTCTACTGGTCCGGTGCGCTGGCGGCCAGTCTCGGCGCGACCATGGCTGCATGGCGGCAGGTGCTCCTGCAAAGCGATTCGCTGCATCATCTGGCACAGTGCTCGCCCAGTACCGAGGAATTATTCAGTCACCTGCCGTGGCTTTGCGCCCTGGCGCGGATGTTCACTGACAGCGAGGATTGCTCGCAAATGTCCTGGACGTTGTTCGATCTGAGTGTTCCGGAGTGGAGTCTGCTGTTCTTCGTCGCCATGTCGATCCTTGCGGTTTACCAATTGCTGCGACTGGCCTGGAGCGCTCTGCAGCGACCGCTCAGCGGCGAAGCGTCGCACCGGGGGCTGGTCAGGGATTAAACACTTGTATGAACTTTCTCTCCTGCGTACCTTGAAGCCACAGGCGTGCGGGCATAATCTGGCCCGCACGTGTCATTGGATTTGTGTTGCTCGATGACGCTCTGCCTGAACGCCTCTCAAAGCTACAGCCACAAGAAGGGGCACAGGTGTAGGGCAGCATGACCCACAAGGGAAGAGAGATCGCCATGCTCGAAAGTTGTCAGAATGCTCAGGAACGTTGGGGTGGAGTTCATCTGCTGATCGACCGCTGGCTCCAGGAGCGTGAGGAGCTGATCGCTGCCTACGACAAGCTGGGCGCAGAACCTCAGTCACTTTCCGTGGATCGAAAGCCCTTGCAGGAATTCTGCGGCGTACTGGTCGATTACGTGTCGGCCGGGCATTTCGAAATCTACGAACAGCTGACGGGCGAGGCCAAGGCCTTCAACGACAAGCGCGGCCTGGAACTGGCCGAGACGATCTACCCGCGCATCGATGTCATCACGGAAAAACTGCTGGCCTTCAACGATCTGTGCGATGAAGGCAAATGCGTTGCCGAAAAATTCAAGGAGCTGGGTGGGCTGCTCCACGAGCGCTTCGAACTGGAAGACTGCCTGATCGAAGTGCTGCATACCGCCCACAAGGAAGAGGATTCGGTTCAGGCCTGAACCGGTCCCGTAAGACACAAGAACGGTGCGCCAACAGCGCACCGTTTTTTATTGGGCGATCAACTGGTCGCGCCGCGCAACTCGACTTCGAACACCAGCGGTGTGAAGGGTGCGATCAAGTCGCCGGCACCGTCGGCGCCGTAAGCCTGATCCGATGGAATCACCAACCGCCACTTCGCGCCCACCGGCATGTTTTGCAACGCGGTGCGCCATCCGGCGATCACGCTGTCGAGATTGAACCACTGCGGCTGAGTGTTCTGGTCGAACACGGTGCCATCCGGCAGTCGACCGATATACAGCACCTGCACCTTTCCGTCGGGGCCGGCCTTCGCACCATTGCCCGGCGCCAGCTCGGTAAGCAGGATGCCGTCGGACAACTCTTTCACCCCAGGCTTGGCTTTTTCGGCGGTGAGAAAGCGTCGCTCGTTTTCCATCGCCGCTTCAGTCGAAGGCATGGCTGCATGCTCCGCCGTCTGCGATTCGTGATCGGCCAGGATCTGTTCGATCCGCGCCTCGCTCAAGGCGAGCGGCTTGCCTTGATAAGCCTGTTGCAGGCCTTCGATCAGGGCCTGGATCTGCAGTTGCGGAACCTCCTGGCGCAGCCGTTCACCAAGGCTAGCGCCGAGACTGTAGGCCAGATCGTGGGCATCGTTCGCGGTGTTTTTTTCGTCGGCCTGGACCGCCGAAAAGATCATGCAGAGGGATAAAAAAAGGTAGCGCGACATGGGCACTCTCCGTCCTGAATTGCGGTGGATTATGCCAGCGCGAAGCTCTGCAACGGTGAACTGCTTTGAGCAATGTGCAGAAGTTTTTCGCGAGCCTGCAACCGAGTGCATTCGATACTGTCAACATGCCCTAGCGGCGGTAGCAGCAGAGGTCTAGTATGAGCCGCACTCACGTCAGCCAGGAGGTAAACCATGTCGGCCACCAAGAAGCCTGTAAACACTCCGTTGCACTTACTCCAACAGCTCTCGGGCAGCCTGCTCGAACATCTGGAAAACGCTTGCTCCCAAGCCTTGGCTGATGCTGAAAAACTGCTCGCCAAACTGGAAAAGCAACGCGGCAAGGCACAAGAAAAACTGCACAAATCCCGCACCAAATTGCAGGACGCAGCCACAGCCGGTAAAGCCAAGGCGCAGACCAAGGCCAAGGCTGCCGTGAAGGAACTCGAAGACCTGCTCGATGCGCTGAAGGATCGTCAGTCCGACACCCGCAGCTACATTCTGCAACTCAAGCGCGATGCCCAGGAAAGCCTGAAACTGGCCCAGGGTGTCGGTCGTGTTCAGGAAGCTGTCGGCAAGGCGTTGTCCCTGCGTTCGGCCAAACCGGCAGCGGCGCCTGCGAAAAAAGCAGCCGCCAAACCTGCTGCAAAAGCACCGGCCAAAGCGCCAGTGAAAGCCGCCGCAAAACCGGCAGCGAAGAAACCCGCAGCCGCAAGCGCTGCTAAACCTGCAGCTAAAACCACCGCTGCAAAACCAGCGGCCGCCAAGCCGGCTGCAGCAAAACCAGCCGCTGCCAAACCTGCTGCGCGAACTGCTGCTGCAAAAGCGGCTCCGGCAAAAACCGCAGCTGCCAAACCGGCCGCTAAACCAGCCGCCAGAACCGCCGCCAAACCGGCAGCAAAACCTGCGGCCAGAACGGCTGCCAAACCGGTTGCAGCCAAACCCGCTGCCAAAGCTGCAGCGAAACCAGCGGCCAAGCCAGCGGTAAAAACAGCGGCTAAACCTGCTGCTGCCAAGCCTGCTGCGAAACCAGCCGCCAAACCGGCTGCCGCTGCCAAGCCTGCAACTGCTGCCACCAAGCCAGCGACCGCCGCTAAACCGGCCGCCAAGCCAGCCGCAAAACCTGCTGCAAAACCAGCAGTGAAAAAACCAGCCGCTGCCAAGCCAGCTGCAGCCAAACCGGCCACCGCTCCTGCTGCCAAACCTGCCGCTCCGGCAACCCCGGCTGCAACCACAGCGCCTGCATCGGCCGCCACTACCTCGACCACCGCAACCACGCCATCCTCGGCGCCGGTGTCGAGCGTCGCCAGCAACCCGTCCAGCGCTTCCTAAGCGCCGGTCGCCGCGACGCGCAGCACTTGCAGCGCGTCGCGGTTCAGGTTGGCCGCAGGGCCGGCCAGCAATTCCAGCCAGTCACTCGATTCCTTCGAATTACGCTTCCATCCCTGTGCTACGCCTTCCAGTCGCGACAGCAACGCGCGCTCCGCCTCCAGCTCCAGCCCCTTGATCTGCTCGCGCATACCCTTGAGCACAGGATCGGTGTCGGCCAGATTTTTCCACTGCATGCGCATCGCGCGCAGCGGTTGAACCACCTCTTTGTCCCAAGGGATGGTCAGCTCTTGAAGCTGCCTCGTGCGTACCTCGTCGCAGGTCGCATCGCGCTGTTCCAGCCACAAACCACACAGCATCAGGCACACATTGGACCCCGCCGATTGCAGGCGCAGGCAGGCATCCTCCACGCCGGGACGGGCGTAGACGGCAAGGGCAAAGCTCCACAGGTCAGAGGACATCGTGCTACTCGCGCCAGTTGTGAGCGAAGCTGGTAGACTCCGCCGCCATTATGATCCGACTTCAGAACCTGACTTTACAGCGTGGCCCGCAACGTCTGCTAGAAGACGCCGAGCTGACCCTGCACGCCGGCCATAAAGCCGGCCTCATCGGTGCCAACGGCGCCGGCAAATCCAGCCTGTTCGCCTTGCTCCGTGGTGAGTTGCACCCGGACTCGGGCGATTGCCTGCTGCCGGCCGACTGGCGTATCGCCCACATGCGCCAGGAGGTCGACACCCTCGAGCGTCTGGCGGTCGACTACGTGCTCGATGGCGACCTGCGCCTGCGCGAGGTTCAGCGTGATCTCGCAGCGGCTGAAGAGGCCCATGATGGGGCTGCTCTGGCGCGCCTGCACGCCGAACTCGACAGCGCCGACGGCTACACCGCCGACGCGCGTGCACGCAAGTTGCTGGCCGGTCTTGGTTTCACCAACGAGCAGATGGATCGTCAGGTAGGAGATTTCTCCGGTGGCTGGCGGATGCGTCTGAATCTTGCGCAGGCTTTGATGTGCCCGTCAGACCTGCTGCTGCTCGACGAACCGACCAACCACCTGGATCTCGACGCCATCATCTGGCTCGAAGAGTGGCTGAAAAGTTACCCCGGCACCTTGCTGCTGATTTCCCACGACCGGGACTTCCTCGATGAAGTCGTCGATCACGTGGCCCACGTCGATCAGCGCAAGCTGGTGCTCTACCGTGGCGGCTACACCGCGTTCGAGCGCGCCCGTGCCGAGCGTCTGGCCCAGCAGCAACAGGCCTACGAGAAGCAGCAGGCGCAGCGTGCGCACATGGAAAGCTACATCGCCCGGTTCAAGGCCCAGGCCACGAAGGCCCGTCAGGCCCAGAGCCGGATCAAGGCGCTTGAGCGGATGGAAGAGCTGTCGGCGGCCCACGTCGATTCGCCGTTCGACTTCGTGTTCCGCGAGTCGACCAAGATCTCCAGCCCGCTGATCGACCTGTCCGATGCCCGTTTGGGTTATGGCGAGAAAACCGTGCTGGAGAAGGTCAAGCTGCAACTGACCCCCGGTGCGCGAATCGGTCTGCTCGGCCCCAACGGTGCCGGTAAATCGACCCTGATCAAGAACCTCGCCGGCGAGCTGTCGCCGCTGGCCGGGCGCCTGACCCGTGGCGAGAACACCGTGGTCGGCTACTTCGCCCAGCATCAGCTCGATTCGCTGGATGCCAAGGCCAGCCCGTTGCTGCACCTGCAACGTCTGGCGCCGACCGAACGCGAGCAGACCCTGCGCGACTTCCTCGGCGGTTTCGACTTCCGTGGCGCACGGATCGACGAGCCGGTGCTGAATTTCTCCGGTGGCGAAAAGGCCCGTCTGGCCCTGGCGTTGATCGCCTGGGAGCGGCCGAACCTGTTGCTGCTCGACGAACCGACCAACCACCTGGACCTGGAAATGCGCCTGGCGCTGACCATGGCGTTGCAGGAATTCAGTGGTGCGGTGCTGGTGGTTTCCCACGATCGGCACCTGCTCAAAAGCACCACCGACAACTTCTTCCTGGTCGCGGACGGCAAGGTCGAAGAGTTCGACGGCGATCTTGAAGATTACGCGCGCTGGCTGGTCGAGTACCGTCAGCGCAACGCCCCGGTCAGCAACACGCCGGTGAACCCGGACAAGACCGACAAGAAGGCCCAGCGCCAAGCCGCCGCTGCATTGCGTCAGCAACTGGCGCCGCACAAGCGCGAAGCCGACAAGCTCGAAGCCGAGCTGGGCAAGCTGCACGAGAAACTGGCCAAGGTTGATGCCAGTCTCGGCGACAGTGACCTCTACGAGCCGGCGCGCAAGAACGAATTGCGCGACCTGCTGGCTGAACAGGCCAAACTGAAAGTCCGCGAAGGCGAACTTGAAGAGGCGTGGATGCAGGCGCTGGAAACCCTGGAAACCATGCAGTCGGAGCTGGAGGCGCTGTCCTGATGGACGCGTTCAAGCTGCCGCTGCCGGCGGTGTGGATCGAGCCGATCTGGTTGGGCGTGCAGATTCTGCTGATCCTGCTGGCGGGGTACTTCGCTCAGCGTGTTGTCGCGCGGTTCCTGACGCGGCTGGGCGAGAAGTATCCGTTTCCGCCGCAACTGCTGATGCCGCTGCGCGGTGGGTTGCGCTGGCTGATCATGGGCAGTGCGCTGATCTTCGTGCTGGAGCGTCTTGGTGTTTCTGCCACCGTGCTGTGGACGGCGTTGTCCGGTTTCGTCGCCGTTGCGGCCGTGGCGTTCTTCGCCATGTGGAGTGTGCTGTCGAACCTGCTTTGCGCGATTCTGATCTTCACCGTCGGCCCGTTTCGTCTGGGTGATGTGGTGGAGCTGGTGGACACCACCGACAAGCCCGGCGTCAAAGGCCGGGTGGTGGCGATCAATCTGCTCTACACCACACTGATCGAAGCCGAAGAACTCGGCACCGGCAGCGCCATGGTGCAGGTGCCCAACAACCTGTTCTTCCAGCGTTCGGTAAGACGCTGGCGCGGGTCGGATGTGTTTCCTTCCAGTGGTTTTGAAAAGTAAGCTCCCGGCGTCTGTACTGACGCCTTCGCGAGCAGGCTCGCTCCCACGGTCGGCGGCTGTAACATCCTGAAAAAAATCGGTAGTCATCCAGCCTGAATCGCATTAGCTTGGACGTTTGTCACGAGTCTGAGTCGAGGTGTGCGATGGAGCTTCAAACATGGCTGGCGTTTTTTGCCGCCTGCTGGGTGATCAGTCTTTCTCCGGGTGCCGGCGCCATTGCGTCGATGTCCAGCGGCCTGCAATACGGTTTCTGGCGCGGTTACTGGAACGCCCTGGGCCTGCAACTGGGTCTAGCCCTGCAGATTGCCATCGTCGGCGCCGGTGTCGGCGCGATCCTCACCGCTTCAGCCACCGCGTTCCATGCGATCAAATGGTTCGGCGTCGCGTACCTGGTTTACCTGGCGATCAAGCAGTGGCGCGCACTGCCGATGGACATGAGCGATGACGCGGCCGTACGCCCGATCGGCCGGCCGATGGCGCTGGTGTTCCGTGGCTTTCTGGTGAACATCAGCAACCCCAAGGCCCTGGTGTTCATGCTGGCGGTGCTGCCGCAGTTCATCAATCCTCACGCGCCGCTGCTGATCCAGTACGTGGTGATCGGCGTGACCATGATCTGCGTCGACCTGATCGTCATGGCCGGCTACACCGGGCTGGCGTCTAAGGTGCTGCGCCTGTTGCGCACGCCGACCCAGCAGAAACGCATGAACCGTACGTTTGCCGGGCTGTTCATCGGTGCAGCGGCGTTCATGGCGACGTTGCGCAAAGCCGCCGCGTAAAGCGGGCAGGCATAAAAAAGGCGACCTTTTCAGGTCGCCTTTTTCGTTTGCGGCGGTCGGTCAGTGCAGAATCACCGGCGCCGTATCACGCGGCAGATTGTTGCGCTGCTGCGGTTCACGCGGTTGCTCGTAACCGCCACCGCCGAGCTGCATGCTCAGCTGTCCGGCCACGTCTTCACCCAGCGCCTTCGAGACATCACGCACTACCCGTGGGCGGTTCAGCGAGATCTTGATGTCGCGGTGGTTCACCAGTTTGGTGTCCTGCGCTTCGCCCATGGCCGTGAAGGCCGAGGTGATTTCGTAGGTCCTGGTGTTGATCAGGCTGAAGTCCGCCACCAGCGTCAGGCCCAGTACGGCTGAATAGCTGTCGGTGTTGGCCAGCTCGTTCATGTCCTGGGTGAAGTCGATGTCCGACACCGTACCGAACAGCACATAGTCGGCGCCCTTGAAGTTGCCGGCCTTGATCCGCTTGATCACATCGTAGATGTCACCCTTGGACGAGGCGGTGTAAGGCGTGCCCTGAATCAACTGGAACATGCCGGTGCGCAGGATTTCACCCTTGATGTCGCCGGTGAATTTGCGCAGCTCGGCCTGCTCGATGTAGCTGGTGTTGGCTTCGAACTCGTCGTAGCTCGAAGAACCGCTGGAGCTGTAGTAGCCCTCGCGGTAATTGTTCTTCGACGAAACGATGTGGATGTATTGCTCCACGCGCTCCTGATACGCCAGATCCGTTACCGCGACTTTCGGGGCCGCTTGCGCGCTGAACGCGCAAGCCAGGGCCATCATGCCAATCCATGCGCGCATCGATTAACGCTCCGTGGTTTTGCGGATCTCTTTCTCGTCCATCCACTCGGCCAGACCGCTTTCAACGTCGATCAGTTGCAGGCTGAATTTGTAGAAGACGTCCTTGTAGTCGCTACTGCGCTTGACGATCGAGCTGATCGAACCTTCAAGACGGTATTTGGCGGCGATCATGTTGCCGGTCTTGGCCACGGTGCTCTTCTTGTACAGGCCGCTCTGGTTTTGCAGCTTGAGCTGGTCGACCTGGCTCTGCATCGCGGTGTTGTCGCTGGCGAAGCGGGCGGTGCCGGACTTCATCAGCTGGGTCTTGATGCTGGTGGTGATTTCGCGAGTGTCGATGTATTCGCTGGTCTTGTTCTTCACGTCGTAGACCTGAACCACCGGGCGGCCCTGCAGAATGCCGGACTGGGCCAGGGAGCGGGTCATCGATTCGGCGATCATCTGCAGGTCGGTCGAGCCGAACTCGTTGGTCACGGTTTCAACGGCCTTGGTGTCGCCGTAGCTGATGTTCTTGCTGCCCAGGGTCGGCGAAGTGTTGGCGCAACCGGAGGCCAGCAGGGCGAGGACAGCGATGAAGGAAAAGCGTGCAAACATGGGAATGCTCTCTGAATCGGGAATAGGGTGTCGGGCTTAAGGCGTCTTGAGTTCCAGACGGAAGTCCACGGCTTTCGGCGTCGGGGCGATGCCCTGGATGAAGCTGGTCTGGGCGCCGTACATCATCTGGCTCTTCCAGACTTCTTCCTCGGCGATCGGGAAACCTTCCGCGCCGAGCCAGGCGAAGCGGTAGTAGAACGTCTTGTTGCTGTTGAGGGTGTTGGTCAACTGCACATTGACGGTCATGAAGCCGTTCTCGCGGGCGACGCGCATGGCGCCGACCGCGATGTGTTTCTGCGGGCCCATGGCCACGACCTTGCTCGCGGCGCTGCCCGGCTCCGGTGGTGGCGGGGTGGCGCAGCCGCTGGCCAGCACGGCGAGGGCGGCGACAGCGAAGAGTTTGAATCGCATGCAAAGACTCCGTTCTTAAGGTTGTTTGAGGCTGGCTACGGCGGTAGTGCCGGCGCTCGGGGTCACGTGGGCGGCGAGGCCGGCGGCGAACACCTGATTGCCGACGGCGCGCAGGGAGATCACCTGATAACGCTGATCGACGGTGACCTTGACCAGCGTGCCACCTACGGCGCTCGGCAAAGTAACCTGGTGCTCACCCTTTTTCAGGCGCAGACGTACCACTTGAGTGGTGTCCGGCAGGGTACGCCACGTACGGGTATCGGCACCTTCGAGCACCGCTGAAGAGATACCCACGGCCAGACCCGCCAGCGGATTGGTTTCGTTGATCTTCTTCTGCGCCACGCCTTTGGTGATTGCCCGCACCATGGTGCGCACGATGATCCCCGGCATGTCATCGCGCAGGGCGCGGCGGGACATGGCGGTGGTGCTGTTGAGGGCGGTCAGGTTCAGTTGCTGGCCGTCGACGCCGATCTGCGCGAAGGTCGCGGTCGAGGTGTCAGGCTTGATGATCGGGAACGACAGCGGGGTGATCACCACGTTGTTGGAGATCGGCAGCGGCAGCGGCACGCGGATCGAGTCGCGGGCCGGTGCCAGACCGCTTTGCACCACGATCAGGACGTCGCTGTCATCGCTCTTGACCGGTTTGTCGAGGTTGACCAGCGCCTGCTCCAGCAGCGGCGTGTTCGGACGCAGCTCGGCCGCCTTGCGGTAGCCCGGCGCGGCCAGGTCTTTTTCATCCAGGGCTTCGTAGACGAAACCGGCCAGATAGTGGCTGAACGCACTCTGGTAGCTGTTTTTCAGGCCGACCACTTCCGGGGCGTCGAGGCTGGCGACCGGGTAGCCTTGCAGGTCTTTGTACTGGGTCTTGATGCCTTCTTTGTCGGCTTCCTCTTCGCTCTTGAGGTATTCCTTGTCACGCAGGTCGGCGATCACGGCTTCACGTTCGTGGGTCTTCTTGATCGCGGTGCGGGCGCCGTCGAAATCGTTGACCGCCAGCAGGTTCAGGGCCATCTGCGTGGTCAACATGACTTTTTCGTAGTCGTAGCCTTCGTAGCGACGGACCTTGTCATTGACCAGGAAGCTGCCGAACTGGGCCAAGTACTTGTCGGTGTCGAGCTTGACCGAATCCTCCCACTTGCCGACCACCTGGTCGGCGCTGGTCCAGGCGTTCTGGCTGCCGGACAGGTCGCCCTTGGCGCGCAGCAGTTCACCTTTCTCGAAGTAATAGAGCAGGTCCTTGTCCGGGCCGGTGTTGTTCTTTTCCAGCAGGGTCAGGGCGGCGTCGACGTTGCCGGTGGCCAGTTGCTGGTTGGTCTGGGCCAGTTCGGAATCGTAGTTGCGAAACGCCGAACAGCCGGACAGCAGAGTGACTGCGCCAAGCGCGATCAGAGTGGGAGCGCGGAATGCCATGGGGTACTTCTTCCATGAGTAGCGACAGCCTCGGGTGCGGGTCGGGCTGCTGGGACCGATCGGCAGTGGCGCTGGCCTCCTGCCAATTCCTCATAAACAGAGGAGCTTTAATGCCGCATCGCGATAACGAGGGCGCGGCATTATAAGCGGGCGATGCTGGCCATGTAATAGCTTTTTAATTGCACCGGTTAGTTAGATGCCATTACTTATCCGGCAGCCTGGCATTGCCGATTACGTTGGCGATATCCCGCAGAACCCGCAAATTGACCAACTGGTGATCGCGGTCGATGCGCAGGGTGACCGATGGCGCTCCGGGGGCATTGGGCGCATTGAATTGATGATTGCCTTTCTTCAGTCGTATGCGCGCCACCAGGGTCTTGTCGGGGAGCGTGCGCCAGGTTCGGGTGTCGGCCTCCTCAAAGGGGTCGTGTTCGGTGACGACCAGCGAGGCCTTGGCCGGATTGCGTTCGTTTTCCTGAGCCTGGGAAATGGCGGCCATATTGGCGCGGAACATCGCCCGGGAAATGATCGCCGGCATGTCGTCGCGCAACGTACGAAACGCCATGTCGGTGACGCTGTTGATCGCGGTCAGCGGGCGTTTGCGGCCATCCACCATGATGTGGTCGAACGCCGGAGTGACGGTATCCGGCACCAGGATGGGAAAGGAGATCGGCGCGGTAATGACCAGGTTTTCATTGAGCCGCACCGGGATCGGCACAGTGACCGAGCTGCGTGCCGGTGCCAGACCGCTCTGGACGACAATCAGAACGTCGCTTTCATCATCCTTGGCCGGCGGTCTGTCGAGATTGCGCAACGCCTGTTCGAGGAAGGGGATGTTCGGGCGCAGCTCGATGGCCTGGCGATAACCCGGTGCGGCCAGATCCCGCTCACCCAGCGCTTCGTAGGTGAAGCCGGCCAGGTAATGGCTGAAAGCACTCTGGTAGCCGTTCTTCAGTTCGATCACTGCCGGCGCATCCAGGGTGGTGACGGGATAGCCCTGCAGATCCTTGTATTTCACGACGATGCCTTGAGCCTTCGCCTGTTCCTCGAGCTCTTCGTACTGGCGCTCCCGCTGGCGGGCGATCAGTGCCTCACGTTCGTGGGTCTTCTTGATGTCGGCACGGGCGCCGTCGAAATCACTTTCGCCCAATTGGTTGAGGGCCATCTGTGTGGTCAACATGACCTTCTCGTAGTCGTAGCCGTCGTAGCGGCTCAACTTGTCGTTGACCAGCATGGTGCCCATTTCATAGGCAAACCGGTTGAGCAGCTTCATGGGGGCGGAAGGCACGGCTTCTTCACGTTGAAACACCATGCGGTCGGCGCTGCGCCAGGCTGTCTGGCTCTGGGGGCGTGCGTTGGCGAAGCTGAGAATCGAGCCCTTCTCGAAGTAATAGAGCAGGTCCTTGTCTTCCCAGGGGTTGTGCCACTCCAGCACATCCAGGGCGCCCTGATAGTCGCCGAGCATCAATCGGTCATTGGTCTGCTGCATCTCCAGATCGTAATTGCGGTAGGCGGCGCATCCGCTCAGTAGCAGGAGCGTGCCGATTAACATCGGGAACAGCAGGCATTGGCGCATGGAGTGCAGCTCTTCCTTGAACAGTGAGGCGAAAGGTGTCGGATTATAGGGGCGGGTGATGGCCATGTGCCGGGGATTGGAGAGAAAGCTTGAGTCAGGCTCCCCCGACGTGAACAATGTGTTACTTCGCATTTCCAATTGAGACCCCTTCATGACTGCCTCGTCCCGATTCCTGGCCTGGCTGGTGTTCCCGTTGTTTGCCCTGAGCAGCTTCAATCTGCTGGCCGATACCGTGGAAGGCGCGCCGCAAGCGCTGCACCTGCTCGATTACATCAGCGCCGATTACCCGCCAACGGTAGAGGCAGGCAAGGTCATCGACGATGCCGAATACCGTGAACAACTGGAGTTCACCCGCGCGCTGCAGGGCTTGATTGCCGGCATGCCGGCCAAACCGGAGAAGGCCGGCCTGGAGCAGGGCATCGACGCTCTGCTGGCTGCGATAACCGCGAAGCAGGACGGCGCGGATGTCGCCCGTCAGGCCCGGCAACTGGGGGCGAAACTGGCGGTGGCCTATGAAGTCAGCCAGGCGCCGATCATCACCCCGGACCCGACCCGTGGTGCGCCGCTCTATACCCAGCACTGCTCGGTGTGTCATGGCACCAACGGGGCCGGCGATGGCCCTGCGGGTGTCGGTATGGAGCCTGCGCCGGCCAACCTGCGTGATGCCAGGCGTCTGGATCATCTGAGCCTCTACGCGATCTACAACACCCTCGGCCAGGGCGTCGAAGGCACCGACATGCCGGCCTTCGCCGACCAACTGGACGACCGTCAGCGCTGGGACCTGGCGACCTACATCGCCCAGTTCAGTGCCGACCCGGCCACGGCCAAATCCGAAAAGACCTACAACATCGCCGACCTCGCCCGTCAGACGCCGGCCGAAGTGCAGGCCGCCGAAGGCCCGGCCGCCGCCGCGACCTTCCGCGCGCAACGGGCGCAACCGCCGCAGGTCAAGCGTGGCCCGGCGCAGTTGCTCGACTACACCGCCGCGACCCTGGACAAGAGCCTCGCCGCCTACCGCGCCGGCGAGCGTGATCAGGCTTATGACCTGTCCGTCGCCGCCTATCTGGAAGGCTTCGAACTGGTCGAAAGTTCGCTGGATAACGTCGACGCCAACGTGCGCAAGGACACCGAAAAATCCCTGATGGCCTACCGGCAATCGTTGCAGGACGGCTTGCCGGTGGAGCAGGCCGAACAGCGTCTCGACGCGGCCAAGGCCAAGCTCAAGGAGTCTGCCGATTTGCTGGGCAGCGACGGTCTGAGCTGGTCGCTGAGTTACATCTCCGGGCTGCTGATTCTGCTGCGCGAAGGCCTGGAAGCGATTCTGGTGCTGGCGGCGATCCTCGCGTTCCTGCGCAATACCGGCCAGCAATCGGCGGTGCGCAGTGTCAACGTCGGCTGGGGCCTGGCGCTGCTGGCCGGTCTGGGAACCTGGGCGCTGGCGGCGTATGTGATCGATGTCAGCGGTTCCCAGCGTGAACTGCTGGAAGGCGCCACGGCGCTGTTCGCCAGTGTCATGGTGCTGTGGCTCGGGGTGTGGATGCACGACCGTCGCCACGCGGCGGCCTGGCAGGATTACATCAAGCAGAGCCTGGTGGGTGGCGGCGGGCGTTTCGGCTTCGCGATCCTGGCGTTCTTCTCGGTGTACCGCGAGCTGTTCGAAGTGATCCTGTTCTACGAAACCCTGTGGCTGCAGGCCGGTCCTGCCGGACACAACGCGGTACTCGCCGGTGGTGCGACGGCGCTGGTGCTGCTGTTCGGTCTGGCGTGGGTGATCCTGCGCGGCTCGGCGAAATTGCCGTTGGCGCTGTTCTTCAGCATCAACGCGGGGCTGCTCTGCGCGCTGTCGGTGGTGTTTGCCGGTCATGGTGTGAAGGCGTTGCAGGAAGCCGGGATCTTCGGCACTCGGCCGGTGGCGTTCTTCGATTTCGAATGGCTGGGCATTCATGCCGACGCCTACTCGCTGACTGCGCAGGCCGTGGCAATTGCAGCGATCATCGTGTTGTACGGCCGCAGCCGGGTGGCGGAAAAGCGCCGAGTGGCGGCCTGAGATGATGCGCGTATGGATCGATGCCGACGCCTGCCCGAAGATGGCCAAGGAACTGGTGGTCAAGTTCGCCCTCAAGCGCCGCTTCGAAGTGGTGCTGGTGGCGGGGCAGCCGCAGAGCAAACCGGCACTGGCGATCGTCAAGCTGATCGTGGTGCCGAGCGGCCCGGATGCGGCGGATGATTATCTGGTGGAGCACGCGGTGCCGGGCGAGCTGGTGATCTGCAGCGATATTCCGCTGGCCGACCGGCTGGTGAAGAAGGGTGTTGCAGCGCTGGACCCGCGAGGCAAGGAGTTCGACGCGCAGAACATGGGTGAACGGCTGGCGACTCGCAACCTGTTCACCGATCTGCGTGAACAGGGCCAGGTCAGCGGCGGCCCGGCGCCGTTCGGTGACCGGGAGAAGCAGGCGTTCGCCAATGCGCTCGACCGGATCCTGACGCGGCTGGCGCGCCAATCCTGATGCAGTCATTCCCACGCGGCGCGTGGGAATGATCACTGTCGCGCGTCAGGCGTCGTTTTCGTGGGTCAGCTCAAGGACGCGATCCACCAGCTTGTTGATCCCCGACGCCGCTTCACTGATCGACTGCGCCAGCATGTAGGCCGGGGTGGTCACCAGTTTGCGCGCCTTGTCTTCGATGATGTCGGTCACGGCGCAGTCTTCGTGGGTGGCGCCCATCTTACCGATGGCCTTGGCCGTCTCCGCGTCGTTGCCGATGGTGCAGGTCACGCCCGGGCCGTAGATCTTGGCGGCCAGTGCCGGCGAAATGCACATCAGGCCCACCGGTTTGCCCGCTTCGGCAAACGCCTCGGTCAGCGCCAGCACGTCCGGCTGAACGCAGCAGCCGGCGCCGTCGGCGGCGAAGTTCGACAGGTTCTTCGCTGCACCAAAACCACCGGGCACGATCAGCGCATCGAAATCATCGACATCGGCTTCACGGACATCCTTGACGTTGCCCCGGGCGATGCGCGCCGACTCCACCAGCACGTTGCGCGACTCGGGCATCTCTTTGCCGGTGAGGTGGTTGATCACATGCAATTGCGCGATGTCCGGGGCGAAGCACTGCACCTGGGCGCCGCGCTGGTCGAGGCGCAACAGGGTGATGACGCTTTCGTGGATCTCGGCGCCGTCGTACACGCCGCAACCGGACAGGATCACTGCAACTTTTTTGCTCATGGGTTTCTCTCCAGATTCATGGCGCTAAATGTCCACTAATTTGTCGTTCGTTGCCATAGGGCCAGGCCGTGGCTACACCTAGGATCTGTGCACACGGATCTCGATCAGGGCGCGTCATGAACTTCATTCTGTATGCGGTGCCGTTTTTCTTCGTATTGATTGCGGCCGAGCTGATCGCCGACCGTTGGCGCGGGGTGAGCAACTATCGCCTGGCCGATGCGGTGAACAGCATCAGCACCGGGGTGTTGTCGACCACCACCGGCCTGCTGACCAAAGGCGTGGGGCTGGTGACCTATGGGTTTGCCCTGGAGCATCTGGCGCTGCTCAGGCTGTCGGCGGACAGTGTCTGGACGTGGGTCTTCGCTTTTGTCCTCTACGACTTCTGCTATTACTGGCTGCACCGCATGGGGCACGAGCGGAACATTCTCTGGGCGGCGCATTCGGTGCATCACCAGAGCGAGGACTACAACCTTTCCACCGCCTTGCGCCAGACCAGCACCGGGTTTCTGCTGGGCTGGATCTTTTACCTGCCGATGGCCGTGCTCGGTGTGCCGCTGCTGGTGTTCGTCAGTGTCGCGGCGATGAATCTGCTGTATCAGTTCTGGGTGCATACAAAGCACATTCCCAAGCTCGGCTGGTTCGAATGGTGCTTCGTCACGCCGTCCAATCATCGGGCCCACCATGCACAGAACGCTCTCTACATGGATCGCAACTACGGTGGGGTGTTCATTATTTGGGATCGCCTGTTCGGCTCGTTTCAGGAAGAGGACGACAACGAACCGGTGATTTTCGGCGTGACCACGCCGCTGGCGAGCTGGAATCCGTTGTGGGCCAATGTGCAGTTCTACGCGCAGCTGTGGGACGACGCGCGCCGCGCCGGGAGCAAACGGGACAAGCTGCGCATCTGGTTCATGCGCACCGGATGGCGTCCGGCGGACGTGGCGGCGAAGTACCCGATGCACAAGCCGGACTTGAGCCGGTTCCGCAAATTCGAAGTGCCGCTGGGCGCCCGACAGCAGTGGTACGTGCTGCTGCAATTCGGCGTGTATGTGGCGCTGGGCAGTTACCTGATGAATCTGGAGCGCAGCCTGTCGACCGGCGCTCTGGTACTGGGCTGGGGCGCGGTGGCGTTCGGTTTGTTCGTGTTGGGCGCGGCCCTGGAGAATCGCCCGTGGGCGTTGAGGCTGGAACTGCTGCGGCTGGCGGCGAATCTGCCGCTGGTGTGGCTGGCACCGCAGGTCGGGCTATGGCCGGCCAGCCCCGGGGTCTGGGCCGGCCTGCTCGGTTACAGCCTGCTCAGTGGCATCGGGCTGTATTACTGCCGCCAGCGGTTTACTCGGCTGGCGTCTTAGGTTCGGCGGATTTGGCCTGTTCGGCTTTATGCCGTTCGGCCTTGGCCAGTTGTTCGGCCTGCTCGTCTTCGTAGACCTTCTTGGCCAGCCGGGCATTCTTGAACCGGCGGCGCAGCCACAGGCCGACACCCAGCACCAGCAGCGCACCGAGCACCCACAGTTCATATTTCTTGATGCTGCCCAGCATGCCTTCGAGCACCGCACCGAAGTGATATGCAGCGGCGGCCAGGGCGGCGGCCCAGATCGCTGCGCCAATGCCGTTCAGCAGCAGGTAGCGTCCCGGCGGGTAGCCCGACAGGCCGATCGCCACTGGCATCACCGTGCGCAGGCCGTAAACGAAACGGAAGCTCAGGACCCAGATGTCCGGGTGTTTGCGGATATGCTCCAGCGCGCGGTCGCCCATCATTTGCCAGCGCGGTTTGCGCGCCAGCAACTTGCGCCCGTGCTTGCGGCCCAGGAAGTACCACAGCTGATCGCCGGCATAGCTGCCGAAGAACGCCACGACCACCACCAGGTTGATGTCCATGTAACCACGGAACGCGAGGAAGCCCGCGAGCACCAGGATGGTTTCGCCTTCGAAGAACGTGCCGAGAAACAGGGCAAAGTAGCCGAAGTCATGCAGAAATTGTTGGAGCATTGTCTGGGTGCTGGCGAAATGAACGCGCAGCCTAACCCTTCGGACACATTCAGGAAAGTGTCGAAATGTGTCTCGACGTTAACATTTCCTACAACGACAATGGATTGCGGCTACATGTCACAGGGGTGCACATAACTGTAATACGACCGTCATAATGGCCGCTTATAACTGCCACACTCGCCCGTCTGCGCGGGCTCAGGAGTCTGCCGTGAGCTTTACCCCAGCCAACCGCCTGTTCCCCGCCACCCGCCTGCGTCGCAATCGCCGTGATGATTTTTCCCGGCGGCTGGTGCGTGAGAACGTGCTGACGGTCGATGACCTGATCCTGCCGGTGTTCGTGCTCGACGGCGAAAACCGTCGCGAAGCCGTGGCTTCGATGCCGGGTGTCGAGCGCCTGACCATCGACCTGCTGCTTGAAGAAGCGGCGAAATGGGTCGAGCTGGGGATTCCGGCGCTGGCGCTGTTCCCGGTCACGCCACCTGAACTCAAATCCCTCGATGCCGCCGAAGCGTGGAATCCCGAAGGCATCGCCCAGCGCGCCACCCGCGCCCTGCGTGACCGCTTTCCGGAGCTGGGGGTGATCACTGATGTCGCCCTTGATCCGTTCACCACTCATGGTCAGGACGGCATTCTCGATGAAGAAGGCTATGTGCAGAACGACCTCACCGTCGATGCACTGGTCAAGCAGGCGTTGTCCCACGCCGCCGCTGGCGCCCAGGTGGTGGCCCCGTCGGACATGATGGACGGTCGCATCCAGGCGATCCGCGAGGCGCTGGAGCTGGCCGGTCACGTCAACGTGCGGATCATGGCCTACTCGGCCAAGTACGCCAGCGCCTATTACGGCCCGTTCCGCGATGCCGTGGGTTCGGCCGCGAACCTGGGCAAGGCGAACAAGGCTTCCTACCAGATGGACCCGGCCAACAGCGACGAAGCGTTGCACGAAGTGGGCGCGGACTTGTCTGAAGGCGCGGACATGGTCATGGTCAAACCCGGCATGCCGTACCTGGATATTTTGTTCCGGGTAAAAGATGCCTTCAAAGTGCCGACGTTCGTCTATCAGGTTAGCGGCGAATACGCCATGCACATGGCGGCGATCCAGAATGGCTGGTTGAGCGAAGGCGTGATCCTCGAATCCCTGACCGCCTTTAAACGTGCCGGCGCTGATGGCATCCTGACTTACTTTGCTGTCCGTGCCGCTCAATTGTTACGAGAGCAGAAATAGCCCTCCCAGGAACATTCGATGAATACCGAAGGACTCACTGAAGTTGCCGTAAAAGAAGCTCAACCCGTGGTCGAGCAGATTACCGAAACCCCGCCGGAACTGGAGCCCGCGCCACCCGCGCCGGCCACCGAGCCCGCAGCGGCGGCGCCGGCGATCGCGATTCCCGGCCTGGATGACAGCAGCCTGTATATCCACCGGGAATTGTCGCAACTGCAGTTCAACATCCGCGTGCTGGAACAGGCGCTGGACGAGTCCTACCCGTTGCTGGAGCGGCTGAAGTTCCTGCTGATCTTCTCCAGCAACCTCGACGAATTCTTCGAAATCCGCGTCGCCGGCCTCAAGAAACAGATCACCTTCGCCCGTGAACAGGCCGGCGCCGACGGTCTGCAACCGCATCAGGCCCTGGCCCGCATCAGCGAGCTGGTCCACGGTCACGTAGACCGCCAGTACGCGATCCTCAACGACATCCTGCTGCCGGAGCTGGAAAAGCATCAGGTCCGCTTCATCCGTCGCCGCTACTGGACCACCAAGCTCAAGACCTGGGTACGCCGCTATTTCCGCGACGAGATCGCGCCGATCATCACCCCGATCGGCCTCGACCCGACGCACCCGTTCCCGTTGCTGGTGAACAAGAGCCTGAACTTCATCGTCGAGCTCGAAGGCATCGACGCCTTCGGTCGCGACTCCGGTCTGGCGATCATCCCGGCGCCGCGTCTGCTGCCGCGGATCATCAAGGTGCCGGAAGAAGTCGGCGGCCCTGGCGACAACTATGTGTTCCTGTCGTCGATGATCCACGCTCACGCCGATGACCTGTTCCAGGGCATGAAGGTAAAGGGCTGCTACCAGTTCCGCCTGACCCGGAACGCCGACCTGGCGCTCGACTCCGAAGACGTCGAAGACCTGGCCCGCGCCCTGCGTGGCGAGCTGTTCTCCCGTCGTTACGGTGACGCCGTGCGCCTGGAAGTCGCCGACACTTGCCCGAAACACCTGTCGGACTACCTGCTCAAGCAGTTCAACCTGAGCGAGACCGAGCTGTATCAGGTCAACGGTCCGGTGAACCTGACGCGTCTGTTCAGCATCACCGGTCTGGACAGCCATCCGGAGCTGCAATACACGCCGTTCACCCCGCAGATCCCGAAACTGCTGCAGAACAGCGAGAACATTTTCAGCGTCGTCAGCAAACAGGACATCCTGCTGCTGCACCCGTTCGAGTCGTTCACCCCGGTGGTTGACCTACTGCGCCAGGCCGCGAAAGACCCGCACGTTCTGGCCGTGCGCCAGACCCTGTACCGTTCCGGCGCCAACTCGGAAATCGTCGATGCGTTGGTGGACGCCGCGCGTAACGGCAAGGAAGTGACGGCGGTCATCGAGCTGCGTGCACGCTTCGACGAAGAATCCAACCTGCAACTGGCCAGCCGCCTGCAAGCGGCCGGTGCGGTGGTGATCTATGGCGTGGTCGGCTTCAAGACCCACGCCAAGATGATGCTGATCCTGCGTCGCGAAGCCGGCGAGATCGTGCGTTATGCGCACCTCGGCACCGGTAACTACCACGCCGGCAACGCCCGTCTGTACACCGACTACAGCCTGCTGACCTCCGACGACGCCTTGTGCGAAGACGTCGGCAAACTGTTCAGCCAGTTGATCGGCATGGGCAAGACGCTGCGCATGAAGAAGCTGCTGCATGCGCCGTTCACCCTGAAGAAGGGCATGCTCGACATGATCACCCGCGAGACGCAATTCGCGCTCGACGGCAAGCCGGCGCACATCATCGCCAAGTTCAACTCGCTGACCGATCCGAAAATCATCCGCGCGCTGTACAAGGCCAGCCAGTCCGGCGTTCGCATCGACCTCGTGGTGCGCGGCATGTGCTGCCTGCGTCCGGGCATCGCCGGGGTTTCGCACAACATTCACGTGCGCTCGATCATCGGTCGCTTCCTGGAACACACCCGGGTGTTCTACTTCCTCAACGGCGGCGAGGAACAGATGTTCCTGTCCAGCGCCGACTGGATGGAACGCAACCTCGACAAGCGCGTCGAGACTTGCTTCCCGGTGGAAGGCAAGAAGCTGCTGACCCGGGTCAAGAAAGAGCTGGAGCTGTACCTGACCGACAACACCCACAGCTGGAGCCTGCAGTCGGACGGCCGCTACATCCGTAACACGCCGACCGGCAACCAGAACCCGCGCAGTGCGCAGGCGACGCTACTGGAGCGGTTGGGTAGCCCGATTCTGCCGGTGAGCAGTTGACCGCAGGTCTCAAGGCAATAAAAAAGGCGATCCATCCGGATCGCCTTTTTTGTGCCTGCCTTTAACTCAGTGCACGGTCAGTACAATCCCCACCCGAGTCAGCCACTCCGCCTCAAGCGCAAAATCCGCCTGAGTCAGCTGATTCTCATCCAGCCAGTTCTCCGGGAATTCCACGTCGAGGTTGTCGCCATTGGCATGCAGCGCCACCTGGGGCATGGTCTGGGTGCCGCGAATGTGGTGGAACAGGATCGCGAAGCGCAGCAGCACGCACAGGCGGATCAGCTTGTCGCCGTCTTCGCCGAATTCGGCAAACTTGTCCTTGGGGATGTTGCGGCGGTGGCCGCGCACCAGCAGGGCGAGCATTTGCTGGTCTTCGCGGGAGAACCCGGCGAGGTCCGAGTGCTCGATCAGGTAGGCGCCGTGCTTGTGGTAGTGGTAGTGAGCGATGTCGAGCCCGACTTCGTGCACTTTCGCCGCCCAGCCCAGCAGTTCGCGCCAGATGCCGTCGTCCAGCTGCCAGTCGACAGCCACTTGATCGAACGCGTGCAGAGCTTTGCGCTCGACCCGCGCGGCCTGTTCCAGATCGACGTGGTAGCGCTCCATCAGCGAGGTCAGGGTGCGTTCGCGCACGTCTTCGTGATGATGGCGGCCGAGCAGGTCGTAGAGCACGCCTTCACGCAGCGCGCCTTCGCAGTGATCCATGCGTTGCAGTTCGAGGGCGTCGAAGATCGCTTCGAGAATCGCCAGGCCGGCCGGGAAGATTGCCCGACGGTCAGGCTTGATGCCTTCGAAGTCGATTTTCTCCACATCGCCGAGCTTGAACAGGCGACGCTTGAGCCACGCCAGGCCTTCGGCATTCACTTCGCCGGTGCCGTGTCCGCCGGCCTTCAGCGCCAGACCGATGGCGCGGATAGTGCCCGAGGAGCCGATGGCTTCATCCCAGGTCAGGCGGTGCAAGGCGTGTTCGATACTCATGATTTCCAGCCGCGCCGCCGTGTAGGCCTGGGCGTAGCGGGCCGGAGTGATCTTGCCGTCCTTGAAATAGCGCTGGGTGAAACTCACGCAGCCCATTTGCAGGCTTTCACGCAACAACGGTTCGAAACGCTGGCCGATGATGAATTCGGTACTGCCGCCGCCGATGTCGGCGACCAGGCGTTTGCCCGGGGTGTCGGCGAGGGTGTGGGACACGCCGAGGTAGATCAGGCGCGCCTCTTCACGGCCGGAGATGACTTCCACCGGGTGGCCGAGAATTTCTTCGGCGCGGTGGATGAACTCCAGGCGGTTGCGCGCTTCGCGCAAGGCGTTGGTGCCGACGATCCGAACGGCGCCCAGCGGCATACCGTTGATCAGTTGGGCAAAACGCTTCAGGCAATCGAGCCCGCGCTGCATGGATTCTTCGTTGAGATGGCGCTCATCGTCGATGCCGGCGGCCAGCTGAACCTTCTCCCCGAGACGTTCGAGAATACGGATTTCGCCGTTCTGGGCCTTGGCCACGACCATGTGGAAGCTGTTGGAGCCCAGGTCGATCGCGGCGATCAGGGACAGATTCTTGGCTTGGGAATGCGGCATGGTCTGGGGGTCTCGGTCGATAACCCTGACATCGTGCCACGATCAAAGGCTGCCGCCAACGCGCATGGTTCAAACCCTTGATTTAGCGCACTGACGGCCTGCTTTCAGCCTGCGGCTTCTGCGGTTCCGATGAAATTCGCCAGTTCCGGCGTCTGAGGATCGGCAAACAACACCTTCGGATCCCCCACCTCATGCACCTTGCCCTGGTGCATGAACACCAGTTTGTCCCCGACCTCCCGGGCGAAGCGCATTTCGTGGGTGACCATGATCAGGGTCATGCCTTCCTTCGCGAGCTGGCGGACCACGCTGAGCACTTCGTTGACCAGTTCCGGGTCCAGCGCCGAGGTGATCTCGTCGCACAGCAGCACCTTGGGCGACATCGCCAGCGCCCGGGCAATCGCCACGCGCTGTTGCTGGCCCCCGGAAAGCCGATCCGGGAACGCATCGAATTTTTCACCCAGGCCGACGCGCTCCAGCATCTGCCGCGCCAGTTCCTGCGCTTTGGCCTTGGGCACTTTCTGCACCACTTGCGGCGCGAGCATCACGTTTTCGCCCACCGTCAGGTGCGGGAACAGGTTGAACTGCTGAAACACCATGCCGACTTTCTGCCGCAGGCTGCGCAGGTCGGCGCGGGCGGCGTCGAGGTATTCGCCGTCGACCTCGATCACGCCGTCGTTGATCGACTCAAGGCCGTTGAGGGTGCGCAGCAGGGTGGATTTGCCCGAGCCGCTGCGGCCGATGATCGCCACCACCTGGCCTTCCTCGACACTCAGGTCGATGCCTTTGAGTACGTGGTGATCGCCGTAGTATTTATGCAGGGCGGAAATTCTAAGCAGAGGCATGCAGTCTCCTTTCCAGGTAGCGCGCACTGAGGGACAGGGGGTAGCAGAGCAGGAAGTAGCCGGCGGCAACGAGGCCGTAGACCATGAACGGTTCGAAAGTGGCGTTGGCGAGCATGCCGCCGGTCTTGGTCAGTTCGGTGAAGCCGATGATCGAGGTCACGGCGGTGCCTTTGACTACCTGCACCGAGAAGCCCACGGTCGGCGCCACCGCAATACGCAACGCCTGCGGCAGGATCACGTAGCGCAGTTGCTCCAGCGGATTGAGCGCCAGGCTCGACGAAGCCTCCCACTGGCCATTGGGAATCGCCTCGACGCAACCGCGCCAGATCTCTGCCAGATAGGCGCTGGCGAACAGCGTCAGGGCAATCGCCGCCGCCATCCACGGCGAAATCTCCACCCCGGCCAGCGCCACGCCGAAGAACACCAGAAACAGCTGCATCAGCAACGGCGTGCCCTGGAACAGTTCGATCCAGGTGCGGGCAATGCTGCTGGGCAGCGGGTTTTTCGAAATGCGCATGACCAGGATCAGCAAACCGACGATGCCGCCGCCGATGAACGCCACCAGCGACAACGCCAGCGTCCATTGCAGGCCGGTGAGCAGGTTGCGCAGGATGTCCCAGAACGTGAAGTCGTTCATTGGCTGCTCCTTGCGCTGCTTTTCGACAAGTAGCGCCGGCCGAGCCAGTTCAGCAACTGACGGATCAGCAGCGCCATGCACAGATAAATGAGGGTGGTCAGGGCATAGGTTTCAAAGGCGCGGAAGTTGCGCGACTGAATGAAGTTGGCGGCGAAGCTCAACTCTTCGGTCGCAATCTGCGAACACACCGCCGAACCGAGCATGACGATGATGATCTGACTGCTCAGGGCCGGCCAGACCTTGCCCAGTGCCGGTAGCAGCACCACGTGGCGGAACGCTTCGAAACGGCTCATCGCCAGCGCGGCCGCTGCTTCCAGTTGCCCGCGCGGGATCGCCTGGATGCCGGCGCGGATGATCTCGGTCGAGTACGCGCCGAGGTTGATCACCATCGCCAGCACTGCGGCCTGCCACTCGGAAATCTGCACGCCGAGGGACGGCAGGCCGAAGAAGATGAAGAACAGTTGCACCAGAAACGGCGTGTTGCGGATCAACTCCACATACACGCCGAAAATCGCCGAGAACGGGCGGATGTTCCACGCCCGCACCAGCGCCCCGACGATGCCCACGCCAACCCCGAACAGCGCGCCGATGGCCGTCAGCTCAAGGGTGAACAGCGCCCCGCGCAGCAGCAGGTCGGTGTTTTCCACCACCGGCAAAAAATCGAACTGATAGGCCATGAAAGTCTCCCGCGTCGCCGGTCAGAGGTCGGCCGGCAGCGGCTCTTTGAGCCAGGTCTGCGCATTCTTTTCCAGCGCGCCGTCAGCCTTGGCGCTGGCCAGAATTTCGTTGACCTTGCCCAGCAGCGCCGGCTCGTTCTTGTTCACGCCGACGTAGACCGGCGAATCCTTGAGCTTCACTTTCAGCGCCGGCACGCGTTTCGGGCTCTTTTCGCTGATTGCGACCATCACCACGTTGCCGCTCGCAATCAGATCGACCTGGCCTGCGAGGTAGGCGGCGATGGTCGAGTTGTTGTCTTCGAAGCGCTTGATGGTCACGCCTTCGGGAGCGACCTTGGTCAGCTCGATGTCTTCGATGGCGCCACGGGTGACGCTGATGGTCTTGCCCTTGAGGTCGTCCAGGGTGCTGACGGCTGCATCCGGCGGGCCGAACACGGCGAGGTAGAACGGCGCGTAGGCGCGGGAGAAATCGATGACCTTCTCGCGCTCGGGATTCTTGCCGAGGCTGGAAATTACCAGATCGACCTTGCCGGTGGTGAGGAACGGGATGCGGTTGGTGCTGTTGACCGGGGTCAGCTCGAGTTTGACCTTGAGCTGCTCGGCCAGCAGCTTCGCGGTGTCGATATCGAGGCCGCGCGGCTTCATGTCCGGGCCGACCGAGCCGAAGGGCGGGAAGTCCTGAGGCACGGCGACTTTCAAGGTGCCGCGTTTGACCACGTCGTCCAGACCGTCGGCATGGGCGGGGGCCTGGCTCAGCATCAGACCGGCAAACAGGGCGGCGAGGAGGGCGCTGTAACGCTTCGTCATGGACAATCTCCGGATCGGCGGGAAGTGAAATCTGCGATCGGACAGAGCACGGGCCGTGCCAAGCCAGCGGTTCGGCCCCGCAAAGCCACGGGTTTAGCGGGTTTGTTCGGTCTTACTGGTCTGAACAGTCAGGTCGGGTTTCGCACTGCGATAGCGCATCGATGCGCACCGTCGAACCCCGCTGGGGCACGACTTGCCTGATGCCTCGAATAGCTTTACAACTGGCCGCACCTTGGCCTGGTCCGTCTGGAAAACCATGAACTCGATCTCCCGCGCCGTACCCGAAGTGGCGCTGCAAGCGATCCGCAAACTGATTACCGAGCAGGGCTTCGGCCCCGGCGATGCGCTGCCCTCGCAACGGGATCTGGCGGTGCAGCTGGGGGTCAGCCGGGCGTCATTGCGCGAAGCGTTGTCGTCCTTGAGTGCGCTGGGCGTTGTCAGCATCCAGCCGGGCAAGGGCGTATTCGTGCAGTCGCCAGTGGAACTGCCGCGCGGGGAGGGCACGCCGGCCTGGCCGTTCGCAGCCCAGGCCTCGCCGCTGGAGATCTTCCAGTTGCGCTATGCGCTGGAAGGCTTCGCGGCCGGGCTGGCGGCGGTGACGCTGAGCACGTTCGACCTGGACGAGCTGGAAGACAACGTCGCCGCCATGCGCGAGCAACTGCGTGCCGGCGACTTCGAGGCGGCGGCGAAACTGGACTTCGATTTCCACCAGCGGATCCTGCGGGCCAGCGGCAATCAGGCGATGCTGAGCATCCTCACCGCCAGCGCCGAGATCTTTCTGGAGAGCCAGAAGCTACCGTTCATCCGCGCCGAACGGGCCATGGAAACCTGGCAGGAACACCGCAAGATCCTCCGCGCCCTGGCCCGCCGGGCCTCCGCTGCCGCCCAGAAAGCCATGCAGGAGCACGTGCGCAACGCGGCGCTGCGCACCGGAATCGCCTTCATCGCCCCCGCCGGCGCGTGACTTGAGCTATACCCAAACTCATCGAGTGCCATAGCAAGACTCAATCATCTGCGGCTTCCTGAACAAGGGAAGGGCGGCTATGATGGGCCACGTTTTTTTGCTTACAACCTGGAGAATTCCATGAGCAGCGATCTGATCAAACACGTTAGCGACGCTAGCTTCGAAGCCGACGTACTCAAGGCCGAAGGCGCTGTCCTGGTCGACTACTGGGCTGAATGGTGCGGCCCTTGCAAAATGATCGCTCCGGTTCTGGACGAGATTGCAGAGACCTACAAAGGCAAGCTGACCGTTGCCAAACTGAACATCGACGAGAACCAGGAAACCCCGGCCAAGCACGGCGTACGTGGTATTCCTACCCTGATGCTGTTCAAGAACGGCAACGTAGAAGCGACCAAGGTCGGCGCTCTGTCGAAGTCGCAACTGGCTGCTTTCCTCGACGCCAACATCTAAGCGTCGCGGTAAAGACTGTCCTCAAAAAGCCCCGCAAATTGCGGGGCTTTTTGCGTATTCAGGGCTAGACGCTCCGAAACTCAGGTGATACATTCGGCCCCGCACTGGTTTCTCCACTGCCCCCTGCTAGCCGTCGCCGACGCACTCCTTTTCGAACAAGTACGCGATCCTGTCGCCTTCTCCGCGGCGCGGCCTCATTAAGCCAAAAGCTTAATTTCCCCCCTCCATAAATGATTACGTCATTCCTATATGAATCTGACTGAACTCAAGCAAAAGCCGATTACCGAACTGCTCGAATTGGCCGAACAGATGGGCATAGAAAATATGGCCCGTTCGCGCAAGCAGGACGTGATTTTCTCCCTGCTGAAAAAGCACGCTAAAAGCGGTGAGGAAATCTCCGGTGATGGCGTGCTGGAGATTCTCCAGGACGGCTTCGGCTTCCTGCGCTCCGCTGACGCTTCCTACCTCGCCGGCCCTGACGACATCTACGTCTCGCCGAGCCAGATCCGCCGTTTCAACCTGCGCACCGGTGACACCATCGTTGGCAAGATCCGGCCGCCGAAGGAAGGCGAGCGTTATTTCGCCCTGCTCAAGGTCGACACGATCAACTTCGATCGCCCTGAGAACGCGAAGAACAAGATTCTCTTCGAGAACCTGACCCCGCTGTTCCCGAACGTGCGCATGAAGATGGAAGCCGGCAACGGTTCCACCGAAGACCTGACCGGTCGAGTGATCGACCTGTGCGCCCCGATCGGCAAAGGCCAGCGCGGTCTGATCGTTGCACCGCCGAAAGCCGGTAAAACGATCATGCTGCAGAACATCGCAGCGAACATCGCCCGTAACAATCCTGAAGTTCACCTGATCGTGCTGTTGATCGACGAACGTCCGGAAGAAGTGACCGAGATGCAGCGCACCGTGCGCGGCGAAGTGGTTGCCTCGACTTTCGACGAGCCGCCGACCCGTCACGTGCAGGTTGCTGAAATGGTGATCGAGAAGGCCAAGCGCCTGGTCGAACACAAGAAGGACGTGGTGATCCTGCTCGACTCCATCACCCGTCTGGCCCGTGCCTACAACACCGTGATTCCGAGCTCCGGCAAGGTGCTGACCGGTGGTGTCGATGCCCACGCCCTGGAGAAGCCGAAGCGTTTCTTCGGTGCCGCGCGTAACATCGAAGAAGGCGGCTCGCTGACCATTATCGCCACCGCGCTGGTTGAAACCGGCTCGAAGATGGACGAAGTGATCTACGAAGAGTTCAAGGGTACCGGCAACATGGAGCTGCCTCTGGACCGTCGCATCGCCGAGAAGCGTGTGTTCCCGGCCATCAACATCAACAAGTCCGGCACTCGCCGTGAAGAGTTGCTGACCGCCGACGACGAACTGCAGCGCATGTGGATCCTGCGCAAGCTGCTGCACCCGATGGACGAAGTGGCGGCCATCGAGTTCCTGGTCGACAAGCTGAAAACGACCAAGACCAACGACGAATTCTTCCTGTCGATGAAGCGCAAGTAACATCGTCGGTCGAGTCCGGAAAAAGGCGTCCCCCAGGGGGCGCCTTTTTTTTGCCTGTTTTTTGTCCGATAACGGAAGGTTTTGAGTCGGCTAAGGTCATTGGGTTGGCGCATCGAAAGACCACACGCATGAGCGCCAGTAAAAAAATGCACAAACTGTACAAAAAACAATCAACTGTTTGGCATTGGCAGGTTTATGAGCACTCTCGCTTATCGAAGGGATATCGACGGCTTGCGCGCAGTCGCTGTGATTGCCGTGGTGCTGTTTCATTTCGGTGTCCCGGGATTCACCGGCGGCTTTGTCGGTGTGGACGTGTTTTTCGTGATTTCCGGCTACCTGATCACCTCGATCATCTGGAGCCAGCGCCAGGCTGGGCGCTTCAGTTTGGCCGAGTTTTGGGTACGGCGTGCCCGGCGGATCCTGCCGGCGCTGTTTGCAATGATCATTGCAGTGCTGGCGGTGGGCTGGTTCCTGCTGGCGCCCAAGGACTACGAAGAGCTCGGGCGCTCGGTGCGCTACCAGGTAACCTTCGTCTCGAACATTCTGTTCATGCGTCAGGACGGCTACTTCGACGTCGCTTCGGATCTCAAGCCGCTGTTGCATACCTGGTCGCTGGCGGTGGAAGAGCAGTTCTACATCCTTTTCCCGCTGTTGCTGACCTTGCTGTCGAGCCGACTGAAACACTGGCGGCTGGCGCTGTTCGGCATATTGTTGCTGTCCTTCGGGCTGAGCGTGTGGGCGGTCCGGCATTACCCGGAGAAGGCGTTCTTCCTGTTGTCGATGCGGGCGTGGGAGTTGCTGGCCGGTGCGATGCTCGCCGTGGCGCCCCGGCATTCATGGCGACTCAAACCGATAGCCGCGCAGTGGCTGAGCCTGCTCGGCATGGCGTTGATCCTGCTGGCCGTCTTCGGATACGACAAACACACGCCGTTCCCCGGTGTCGCCGCGCTGTTGCCGGTGCTGGGCGTGGTGGCGCTGATCCTGGCCAACGGTCATCGAGAGACGCTGGTTGGTCAATTCCTGAGCAGTCGGGTGATGGTCGGCCTCGGTCTGATTTCCTATTCCTGGTACTTGTGGTATTGGCCGGTGTTTGTGTTTTCCAGCTATGCCAGCGTCGAGGAACCGGGTGCGCTGGACATCGCAGGGTTGATCCTGTTGACACTGGTGCTGGGTTATCTGTCATGGAGGTTCGTTGAAACGCCGTTCCGCGAGCGTCGCCTGCCTGCCGGGCGTCGACAGGTTCTGCTGGCCGGTTTCTGCGGCATCCTGGTGCTCGGTTTGGCCGGGCAAGCCCTGCGCTGGACCGATGGCTTGCCGTCCCGCCTGTCTGAACAGGCGCTGCAATATGCCAGGGGCCACGAGTGGCGGCCGGAGCTGATGGCGTGCCTGACGGATGACAAGGCACCGGACGACAAGCTGTTCTGCCATTACGGTGTGGAAAACCTGCCAGCCCAGGCATTGGTCTGGGGTGACAGCCACGCAACGGCATTCATTCCGGTGCTGGAGGAGGGGGCGCAAGCCCATGGCGTCAGTGTGATCCTTGCCAGCTCTGCCGGTTGTATTCCGGTCGAAGGGCTGGAAACCGATGCGGCCTGTACGCGGTTCAATCGGCGTGTCGAGCAGCGATTGAGCGCGCAACGCATCAGCGATGTGGTACTGGTCGCGCGTTGGAGCCTCTATCTGTATGGCGACGCCAAAGGCGATCTCGACCATGCACTCAGAATGCCGGACGGCAAATACGACCGTGCCGTTGCTGAGCAACGCCTGGCCGAAGGCCTGCGCGCGCAACTTGCTCAATTGCGTGAGAGCGGGCATCGGGTCTGGCTGGTGAAAGAGGCGCCATTGCAGCCGTTCAGCCCGCCGTACCGCCTGACACGCCTTGCAATGCTGGGTCACCCGGTGGATGGCGTCGGCCTGGCCATCGGCGAGCATGACAAGCGCCAGGCATTCATCAGCCGGTTGTTCGCTCAATTGGCGCGGGATTCGAGGGTGCAGGTGATCGATCCGGCGCCACGGCTGTGCGACGAAAACGGTCTGTGTCGCGCCGAGCTCGACGGCTATTCGCTGTACAAGGATGACAATCACCTGTCGGAAACCGGCGCACGATTCGTGGCGCCGATCCTCGAACCGCTGTTTGTCAGCCTGCAGGCCGGTAAAAATCCGGGTAACGGCCAGGTGAATGCAGTCAAGTAAGCAGTGACGGGCTGCCAGCGACCGGCATAGCAGGTAGGATGTACGCCTATTTTGAGGGTGCCATCGTCAATGAAATTCAAGGATCTTCGGGATTTCGTGCAGCAGCTTGAGCAGCGCGGAGAGTTGAAACGCATCCAGATTCCCGTCTCGCCGGTGCTGGAAATGACCGAGGTGTGCGACCGCACACTGCGGGCCAAGGGCCCGGCGCTGCTGTTCGAGAAGCCCACCGGTTATGACATTCCGGTGCTCGGCAACCTGTTCGGCACCCCCGAGCGGGTCGCCATGGGCATGGGCGCAGAGTCCGTCAGCGAACTGCGCGAGATCGGCAAGCTGCTGGCGTTCCTCAAGGAGCCGGAGCCGCCGAAGGGCTTGAAGGACGCGTGGTCGAAGCTGCCGATCTTCCGCAAGATCATTGCGATGGCGCCGAAAGTCGTCAAAGACGCGCCGTGCCAGGAAGTGGTCATCGAAGGCGATGACGTCGACCTGGCGATGCTGCCGGTGCAGACCTGCTGGCCGGGCGACGTGGCGCCGCTGATCACCTGGGGTCTGACCGTCACCAAGGGCCCGAACAAGGACCGGCAGAACCTCGGCATCTACCGTCAGCAAGTGATCGGCCGCAACAAGGTCATCATGCGCTGGCTCAGCCACCGTGGCGGCGCGCTGGACTTCCGTGAGTGGTGCGAGAAGCACCCGGGCCAGCCGTTCCCGGTGTCCGTGGCCCTCGGCGCGGATCCGGCGACCATCCTCGGCGCGGTCACTCCGGTGCCGGACAGCCTCTCCGAATACGCCTTCGCCGGTCTGCTGCGCGACAGCCGCACGGAACTGGTCAAGTGCCGTGGCAACGACCTGCAAGTGCCGGCCACCGCCGAAATCATCCTTGAAGGTGTGATTCATCCGGGCGAGATGGCCGATGAAGGCCCGTACGGCGACCACACCGGCTACTACAACGAAGTCGACAGCTTCCCGGTGTTCACCGTCGAGCGCATCACTCACCGGATCAAGCCGATCTACCACAGCACCTACACCGGCCGTCCGCCGGATGAGCCGGCGATTCTCGGCGTGGCGCTGAACGAAGTGTTCGTGCCGATCCTGCAGAAGCAGTTCCCGGAGATCACCGACTTCTACCTGCCGCCGGAAGGCTGCTCGTACCGCATGGCCGTGGTGACGATGAAGAAGTCGTATCCGGGCCACGCCAAGCGCGTGATGCTGGGTGTCTGGTCGTTTTTGCGACAGTTCATGTACACCAAGTTCGTTATCGTCACCGACGACGATATCAACGCGCGGGACTGGAACGACGTGATCTGGGCCATCACCACGCGCATGGACCCCAAGCGCGACACGGTGATGATCGACAACACGCCGATCGACTACCTCGACTTCGCTTCACCGGTGTCGGGACTTGGCTCGAAAATGGGCCTGGATGCCACCCACAAGTGGCCGGGCGAAACCACTCGCGAATGGGGCCGCGTCATCGTCAAGGATGATGCCGTCACCCAACGGATCGATGCCATCTGGAATCAGTTAGGAATAGATTGATGCGTGTAACCCTGCAGCCCTCCGGAGCGGTGCTCGAGATACGGCCCGGAGAGCGGATTCTCGATGGTGCGCGGCGCCTGGGCTACGAATGCCCGCAAAGCTGCCGCAACGGCAATTGTCACGTATGCGCAGCGCTGCTGGTGGAAGGCCGGGTCGAACAGGCCGGCAAGGTGCATGACCACGGCGAGTTCTACACTTGCATAGCGCAGCCGCTGGAAGACTGCATCCTGCTGTGGGATGGCGTGCTTGCGCTGGGAGAACTGCCGGTGCGCAGCCTGTCGTGTCAGGTCATCGAATGCCGGGACGTCGGTGGCGATACCTGGCGCGTGCGCCTGCGGGCGCCGGCCGGCAAGCCGCCGCGTTATCACGCCGGTCAGTACCTGATGATCGAACGCGAGAGCGGCGAGAAGTCCGCCTTCTCCATGGCTTCCGCGCCCCACGGTGGGCGAGATCTGGAAATCCACGTCCTGGCCCGCGAAGCCAGTGCCCTGAGCCTGATCGAGCAACTGCAGCGCAATTCGATGGTGCGGGTCGAACTGCCGTTCGGCGACACCCATCTCGCGGAATTGCCGGACGGGCCGCTGGTGCTGATCGCCGCCGGCACCGGCATGGGGCAGATCCACAGCCTGATCGAACATTGCCGGGCCAACGGCTTCAAGCATCCGGTGCATTTGTACTGGGGTGTGCGTCGTCCGGAAGATTTCTACGAAATCGAGCATTGGGACGAATGGCTGAAGCTGCCCAACCTGTTCCTGCACAAGGTCGTCAGCGACCAGTGCGGCTGGGAAGGGCGCTGCGGGATGTTGCATGAGGCGGTGTGCGAGGACTTCCCGGATCTGAAATCGCTGCACGTCTACGCCAGCGGCTCGCCGGCGATGGTCTACGGCACGCTGGATGCGCTGGTGGAAGCCGGGATGGATGCCCACCAGATGCGCGCCGACGTGTTTGCGTATGCGCCGCGCTCTTGAGCCGCACGATTGAGCCTGCCTGAGTCGCTTTAGAAGCGTACGCCCGTCGTCACCATGGCCGCGTTGGCGCCGAGAAACACCAGCTCGGCGCCCAGCGGGCCATAGTGGGTGCCAATCGACGGAATGATCACCGGTGCAACGCCGAAGTGATTGAGCGGGATCTTGTCCTTGTAGTCACCCCGATAGCCCTGCAGCAACCCGCCCGTGAGTTTCACGTACACCGGATAATCTGCGCTCTCGAAGCGTTTGCCGGCATAGGCGTAATTGGAGCGCTGGCTGAACGAGTTACGGAAAGTTGCCCCGCCAAATACCCAGCCGGAAGCCTGATTGCGTTCAATGCCGATCAAGTCCTGATGATTATTGTGTTCGGGGTCGGGTGAGTAATGTTTGGTGTAGACACTGGTTTGTGCGTACCAGAAACCTTTGTCTTCCCGGGCGTCATCCGTGGCCAGTGCCTGGCCGGTCTGAATCAATAAAAGTGCGGCCAAAAGCCTCTTTGTGTTCATCGTGCAGCCTCGGTTGAACGGGTTGGCTTGCGCCAGAGGAAAGCCGTTTTACGCAGGCGATCAGCGACGGTAAATATGGGAAGTCCGAAATTTTAGTAGGAAAAATCCCGGGACTTCATGAACGAATCCTGAACGAAGAGAGGGCTTAACGATATTTCATTCGGGTATTTAAGATATCTGCGCAATGGTATTAGGCTATATCAAACAAGATAGCCCTCGCGGATAACCCCGAATTAGCGCTATCAAAGGTGTCATACATCCTTTAGCACTTTTCGTTTTACAGTTACTGCTATATGTTCTATCAAGCGAATTGTGCTTACATCTTGTAATACTTGCGGGGCCGAACACTTCCGTCATGACAGCCATAGAATCTGCTTTTCTGAATCTGGCTTACCCTCCGCGGCTCGATCTGGGTCCGCAGCTGACTCACGAACAACTTCTCGCTTCCATGCAATCGACCATGGCACGCCACAAGGGCGGGCCGGTGTGGCTGTTCGCGTATGGTTCGCTGATCTGGCGGCCTGAGTGTTCGGCGGTGGAGCGGGTGCGCGGGCGGGTGCATGGCTACCATCGCGGCTTGTATCTGTGGTCCCACGAACATCGCGGTACACCGGAAATGCCGGGGCTGGTATTCGGTCTGGATCGCGGCGGTTCGTGCAGCGGCTTTGCCTATCGGTTGCCGGAAGACAACCTCGACAGTGCGCTGTATGCGCTGTGGAAACGCGAGATGCCGTTCCCGTCCTATCGGCCACACTGGCTCAACTGCCGTCTCGAAGATGGCAGCCAGGTACAGGCGTTGGGATTCGTGTTGGAGCGACACCTGCCCAGCTATGCCGGCAATCTGCCGGATCACGTGCTGAGCCAGGTGTTCGAAAGCGCTTGCGGGCGTTATGGGACCACTCGCGATTATGTCGAGCAGACCGCCCACGCCCTGCGCAGCCACGCCATGCCAGACCGGAATCTGGAGGCGCGGCTCAAGCGCTGCAAGTCAAAAGCCGATCAGGCGACTGCTTCGCGGCTCTGACTGGCGACTTGCTTGTGCCACAGGGTCGGGGCCAGGAAGGCCATCGACAGCAGGCAAGCGCCCACCAGCAGCACGAAACCGCCATCCCAACCGAAGTGGTCCACGGTGTAGCCCATGGCGGCACTGGCCGCGACCGAACCACCCAGATAACCGAACAGACCGGTGAAGCCTGCGGCAGTGCCGGCGGCTTTCTTCGGTGCCAGTTCCAGCGCCTGCAGGCCGATCAGCATCACCGGGCCGTAGATCAGGAAGCCGATGGAGAACAGCGCGATCATGTCGATGGTCGGGTTGCCGGCCGGGTTCAGCCAGTAAACCAGGGTCGCCACGGTCACCAGGGCCATGAACACCATGCCGGTCAGGCCACGGTTGCCACGGAAGATCTTGTCCGACATCCAGCCGCACAGCAGCGTGCCCGGAATGCCCGCCCACTCATAGAAGAAGTAGGCCCACGAAGTCTTGTCGACATCGAAATGCTTGGCTTCCTTGAGGTAGGTCGGCGCCCAGTCCAGTACGCCGTAGCGCAGCAGGTAGACGAACACGTTGGCCATGGCGATGTACCAGAGCATTTTGTTGCGCAGCACGTATTTGACGAAGATTTCCTTGGCGCTGAATTCGTCTTCGTGGCTGGCGTCGTAGCCTTCCGGGTAGTCGTTCTTGTACTTCTCGATCGGCGGCAGGCCAACCGATTGCGGGGTGTCACGCATGGTAATGAAGGCAAATGCCGCCACCGCCAGGGCTACCGCCGCCGGTACATAGAACGCTGCGTGCCAGTCATTGAACAGGCCCATGCCGATCAGGAACAGCGGGCCGATCAGACCACCGCCGACGTTATGCGCCACGTTCCATACGGACACCACGCCGCCGCGCTCCTTCTGCGACCACCAGTGCACCATGGTCCGTCCGCTCGGCGGCCAGCCCATGCCCTGGGCCCAGCCGTTGATGAACAGCAGGATGAACATCATGGTCACGCTGGACGTTGCCCAAGGTGCGAAACCGAAAATGAACATCACCCCCGCCGAAACCAGCAGGCCGAACGGCAGGAAGTAGCGCGGGTTGGAGCGGTCGGAGACCAGGCCCATGAGGAACTTGGACAAGCCGTAGGCAATGGCGATGGCCGACATCGCCAGACCCAGTTCGCCGCGGGTGTAACCCTCGTCGATCAGGTACGGCATGGCCAGGGAGAAGTTTTTGCGCAGCAGGTAGTAACCCGCGTAGCCAAAGAAGATACCGGCGAAGATCTGCCAGCGCAGGCGTCGGTAGGTACTGTCTATTTTTTCTTCAGGCAATGGAGCCTGATGTGCGGCAGGTCGAAAGAAAGCAAACATTCAAGAGCTCCAGATTTCTTGTTTTGACTGCGGATGCGAATGTTACAGTTTCGTTACCGAAAATAGCACCGGTTCGCATCGGCAAAACAGCGGAAAATGTTGGAAGTCGCACGTTCTTTTACGAACCTGTCGCTCTGCTGTAAGAACAGGGCGTTTTCACCACTTATGAACATGGGGTGGCATAGACTCGCGATCCGTCGATCGACTGATCAGCAGAGATGAATGATGGCTTTGAAGGTTCGCATGCTCATGCGCCGATTATTGGCGGCGGCGGTTATCGCCGTTGCGGTGCTGGGATTGATTTACGCCGATCACCCTGCCCGGTCCGGTTTGCGCAATGCCACGGTGCTGATCATCCGCCATGCGGAAAAGCCGACTGAAGGATCGGTGCTCAATGCCCGTGGCGAAGAACGGGCCCGCGCCTATGCCGACTACTTCAATCCATTGAAGCTCGATGGCCAGACGCTGACCCCGGAACGGCTGATCGCCGCCGGCGACACTCCCGAGAGCTCCCGCTCACGTTTGACCCTGACACCGCTGGCCGAGCGCCTTAACCTGTCTATCGAGCAGCCCTACATCAACGGCGACGTGCATGAACTGGTCAAGCTGTTGCGCAAGAGCAATCAGGCGCCGGTCATCCTGATCGCCTGGCACCACGGGCGCATCAACAAGCTGATCAGTGCGTTCGGTGGCGACAGCACGGCCCTGATGGGTCAGAAAAAATGGCCGGACGAGGTGTACGACTGGATGCTCGTGCTGCGTTTCGATGACAAGGGCCGGATCATCAAGGCTGATAGCCGGAAGGTTCTGGAACACCTGTTGCCGGGCGACGCTGTGGATTCTCCCGGCAACAAATGACGTGCTTCAGCGCACCTGCACCACAACCTTGCCCACAGCCTTGCGCTGTCCAAGATCATTGATCGCCTGTGCCGCCTCACTCAGCGGATAGACCTGCGACACCAGCGGTTTCAGCTTGCCCTCGGCGAACCAGCCGAACAGTTGCTGGAAGTTCGCCGCGTTGTCCTGTGGCTGGCGCTGGGCGAAAGAGCCCCAGAACACACCGAGCACCGCTGCGCCCTTGAGCAGGGCGAGGTTGACCGGCAGTTCGGGGATGCGTCCGCTGGCGAAACCGACCACCAGCAGGCGGCCGTTCCAGGCGATGGCGCGGATGGCCTGGTCGAACAGGTCGCCGCCGACCGGGTCGTAGATCACGTCGGCGCCCTGGCCGTCGGTCAGGCGCTTGATTTCGTCCTTGAGGCTGGTTTCGCTGTAGTTGATCAGTTCGTCGGCACCGGCGGCTTTGGCCACGGCGAGTTTTTCGGCGCTGCTGGCGGCGGCGATGACCCGGGCGCCCATGGCTTTGCCGATCTCCACGGCAGCCAGGCCGACACCGCCGGAGGCACCGAGCACCAGCAGGGTTTCCCCCGGTTGCAGGTTGCTGCGCTGCTTGAGCGCGTGCATCGACGTGCCGTAGGTCATGCTGAACGCGGCGGCGGTGTTGAAATCCATCGACGGCGGGATCGGCAGCACGTTATAGCCCGGCACTGCGACCTGCTCGGCGAAGCTGCCCCAGCCGGTCAGGGCCATGACCCGGTCGCCAATCTTGAGGTGACTGATCTTTTCGCCGACTTCGCGGACCACGCCAGCCGCTTCGCCACCCGGCGAGAACGGGAAGGGCGGCTTGAACTGGTACTTGCCCTCGATGATCAGCGTGTCCGGGAAGTTGACCCCGGCGGCGTGCACGTCCAGCAGGATTTCATTCTTCTTCGCGACAGGACTGGCGACGTCTTCCAGCACCAGCGATTCGGCAGGGCCGAAGGCTTTGCACAGCACGGCTTTCATCAGGGCTATTCCTTTGGGAGTGATGGCCGATAAGTGTAGGTGTGGCAGTCAACGGGTCAACGAGCATGCCCGGCCCTGATAGTCCGCCATAAGCTTGTGCTTGCGCGGCGGGTCGTTATGCTAGGCCGCAAACCGGATAAGGAGCGAATTGTGAAAGCGTGGATCATGTTGTTGCTGGCCCTGTCTCTGCCTGTGGCAGCGCTGGCCGAAGAAGCCAAAGAAGGCGAGGCGCCGAAGGTCAACTACATCACCCTGAGCCCGCCGTTCGTGGGCAACTACGGGCTGGACGGCACGCCGAAGCTCAAGGTCTACAAGGCCGACGTGGCGTTGCGGGTGACCGGCGACGAGGCGACCAAACTGGTCAAGGCCAACGAGCCGCTGATCCGCAATCAACTGGTGGCGCTGTTTACTCAGCAGACCACCGACGCAATGGGCAGCATCGAAGGCAAGGAAAAGCTGCGTCAGGAAGCCTTGAAGCAGACCCAGCAAGTGATGAATGACGAGACCGGCAAGCCGGTGGTTGAGGATCTGTTGTTCAACAACCTGATCATTCAGTAAGGCTGGACCCGCAGGAGTCGGCTTCCGGCTCCTGCGAAGACGCTGTCAACGCAACGCGATAACCGCCGCCCATTGCTCGGCCGTCACCGGCATCACCGACAGTCGCGAACCCTTCTGCACCAGTGGCATCTCGGCCAGCGCGGTCTGCTGCTTCAGATAATCCAGCTTCAACACCCGGGCAAACGTCTCGACATGGGCGACATCGATCGCGCTCCAGGCGTTTTTCTCCGGCGTGGCTTTCGGATCGAAGTAATGGCTCTCCGGTTCCAGTGCGGTGGGATCCGGGTACGCGGCTTCGATAATCTTGCCAATCCCGGCAATGCCCGGCTCCGGGCAGCTGGAGTGATAGAAAAAGAACTCATCCCCCACCGCCATGGCCCGCAGGAAGTTGCGCGCCTGGTAGTTGCGCACCCCGTCCCAGCGCGCTTTGCCGAGTTTTTCCAGGCCCTTGATCGAGAGTTCGTCGGGCTCGGATTTCATCAGCCAGTAGGCCATGGTGTGTGCTCCTGAAACGGTCATTGGGCAGGTTGTCGGGCAATTTTATGACAAACCGACAGTCGGTTGACGCCAGCATTTGCGCAGAGGTTCACGTTGTCGCAAAATGCCGGCCTTTAAAGCTTGACGCTGCTGCACGGCCTACGAATGGAAACCGCTGCTGTCATCGTGATGATGTGCCTTGAGGGGGGCAATCGATGAAACGCAAACCGGATTTGCTGTGGACTTTGGTGATTTTGTTCGGCCTTGGCGTCGTGACCACCGGTTATGCGCAAAGTCTGTGGGCCAACAAGGCCGATGCGCCGATTGAAGTGGCGCAACAAGTACAGCAGTCGACAGCGTTCAAACGCTGATCCCGTCTTCCCGACGCCGCTGATTCCCTCGCGGCGTCTACCCTGCGAAATACCACGCCTTGTCGGTCACCGTTCCCTGCAACGGTACATCCCAGCTGGCCTGCGCCAGTCGTTCGACTTTCTGACATTCATGGGCCAGTCCCAGCAGCGTCGGCTTGCGCCAGTTCTGGCGGCGAGCCAGGTAAGCCAGGCTGCGGTCGTAGAATCCGCCGCCCATCCCCAGGCGTCCGCCGACATCGTCAAATCCCACCAATGGCAACAACACCAGATCCAGTGCCCAGACCTTGCGCTGACGGGCGACATTGACCCGAGGCTCGAGAATACGGAAACGGTTGGGCCGCAGCTTTTCACCGGGGCGGATCTGTTGAAAGACCATTTTGGTCCGCGGCCAGGCACTCAACACCGGCAGGTAGGTTTTCTTGCCGCGGCGCTGGGCGGCGCGCAGCAACAGGCGCGGGTCGATCTCGCCGTCGGTGGGCAGGTACAGGGAAATGTGTTTCGCCCGGCGAAATTGCGGGTCCTGCGCGAGTTGTTTATACAGACCTTCGGCGGCCGCGCGTTGCTGACTTGGCGTCAGGGAGCGGCGGGCCTTGCGCAGCAGGCGGCGCAGTTGGGGGCGGGGCAGCAGCGCGGGTTCGGTCATGGTCGGCTTCGGCAGGGTGGGACGAAAACGTACGCATAAAAAATCCGATGCCGGCATGCACCGGCATCGGATTCGAATCAGGCTCCCCGGATGAGCCGCTGTCGACTTAGCCCTTGAACCCGAGAGTTCAAGGTGGAGGATGCAGTAGGCTTTAAGGCTTTCCGTCTGGCGGACATGCACACCAGCCCAACGTGCAACCCCCAGGGTAGTGCAAATCGGCTCAGGGACATCGTCAACTGGCAAGCACCCCAGGGAGTGCGGCGAGTATACCTCAAGCGGCCTGGCGAATCAGCCCTTGCTGATGTCCGGATCGTCGGCGAGTACCAGATCGACACGATCGAGCAAGTCGCGCACCTGTTCACGGGTCGAGCCGCTGGCCTGGATGTCCGGGCGCTCTTCTTTGTGCAAGAGATCGTGGGTGATGTTCAACGCGGCCATCACGGCGATGCGGTCGGCGCCGATGACTTTGCCGCTGCTGCGGATCTCGCGCATCTTGCCGTCCAGGTAACGCGCGGCACTGACCAGATTGCTGCGTTCTTCCTGGGGACAGATGATCGAATATTCTTTGTCGAGGATCTGCACGGTAACGCTATTGCTTGAACTCATGAGTCTTGCTCCAGGGCCTTGAGGCGCGAAATCATCGACTCGACCTTACGCCGGGCGATTTCGTTTTTTTCAATGAGGTGCGCGCGTTCCTCGCGCCAGGTCTTTTCCTGAGCTAGTAAGAGTGCGTTTTGACTCTTTAGTTGCTCGACCCGAGTAATCAGCAGTTCGAGTCTGGCCATCAGCGCTTGCAGGTCGGTGTCTTCCATTGTGTCCACTGATTCGGTCTGATGGGTTTGGCTGGGGGACAGCCTTTAATGGTCTTGGCGAGTCTGTCGATGTAGGATACAAGGCCTTCATTCTAGACATAGCGCCGTCTGGCGCCTAGCTGCCCATGCCCATTCAGAATTCCCCGTACCAAGCCTTCGCCACCCTGCTGACTGCCAGCGGTCACAACGTCTCGCCTGCCGAACTGCATGGCCTGCTGCTCGGCCGCAGCTGCGCCGGTGCCGGCTTCAATGCCGAAGAATGGCTGATCGACGCTGCCGAGCTGCTCGAAAGCGAGCCGCAGGACAACGTTCGCAACGCGCTCATCGGCCTGCAGGAAATGGTCAAGGGCGAGCTCACCGGCGACGACGTGACCGTCGTGCTGCTGTTGCCGACCGACGACGTGCCGCTGGCCGATCGCGCCGCTGCACTGGGCGAATGGTGCCAGGGCTTCCTCACCGGTTTCGGCCTGAACTGCCGCGACAGCAGCATGCTGAGCACCGAGGCTACCGAGGTGCTGCAGGATCTGGCAGCGATCTCCCAGGTGCAAGATGCCCTGGAAGAATCCGAAGACGGCGAAAGCGACTACATGGAAGTCATGGAGTACCTGCGTGTAGCGCCGCTGCTGTTGTTCTCCGAAACCAAGAAAGCCGACGTGCCGCCAGCCGCCAAGCCGTCGCTGCACTGATCGCGTGCCAGGGAAAGCCATCTGCCCATGATCCATATCCCGAAAGCGGAATACGCCCGTCGCCGCAAGGCACTCATGGCGCAGATGGAACCCAACAGCATCGCCATCCTGCCCGCCGCCGCGGTTGCCATTCGCAACCGTGATGTCGAGCACGTCTACCGCCAGGACAGCGACTTCCAGTACCTGAGCGGTTTCCCCGAGCCGCAGGCGGTCATCGTTTTGATGCCCGGTCGCGAACACGGCGAATACGTGCTGTTCTGCCGTGAACGCAATGCCGAGCGCGAACTCTGGGATGGCCTGCGCGCCGGCCAGGAAGGCGCGATTCGCGACTTTGGCGCCGACGACGCGTTCCCCATCACCGACATCGACGACATCCTGCCGGGCCTGATCGAAGGCCGTGACCGGGTGTATTCGGCCATGGGCAGCAACCCGGAATTCGACCGTCACCTGATGGACTGGATCAACGTGATCCGCTCCAAGGCGCACCTCGGCGCCCAGCCGCCGAACGAATTCGTTGCCCTGGATCACCTGCTGCACGACATGCGCCTGTATAAATCGGCGGCAGAAGTGAAGGTGATGCGCGAAGCGGCGCGAATTTCCGCCCAGGCCCATATCCGGGCAATGCAGGCCAGCCGTGCCGGCCTCTACGAATACAGCCTCGAAGCCGAGCTGGATTACGAGTTCCGCAAGGGCGGGGCGAAGATGCCGGCCTATGGTTCGATCGTCGCTGCCGGGCGCAACAGCTGCATCCTGCATTACCAGCAGAATGACGCGTTGCTCAAGGACGGTGACCTGGTGCTGATTGACGCCGGTTGCGAAATCGACTGCTACGCCAGCGACATCACTCGCACCTGGCCGGTCAACGGCAAGTTCTCGGCCGAGCAGAAAGCGATCTACGAATTGGTATTGGCCTCCCAGGAAGCCGCGTTCGCCGAAATCGCCCCGAACAAACACTGGAACCAGGCGCACGAAGCGACGGTTCGGGTGATCACCGCCGGGCTGGTGCAGCTGGGGTTGTTGCAGGGCGAAGTCGACGAGTTGATCGCCTCCGAGGCCTACAAGGCGTTTTACATGCACCGCGCCGGCCACTGGCTGGGCATGGATGTGCATGACGTCGGCGAGTACAAGGTCGGCGGCGAATGGCGAGTGCTGGAAGTCGGCATGGCGTTGACCGTGGAGCCGGGCATTTACATCGCCCCGGACAATCAGAACGTAGCGAAGAAATGGCGCGGCATTGGCGTGCGCATCGAGGACGACGTGGTAGTGACCAAGAGCGGTTGTGAAATCCTGACCGGCGGTGTGCCGAAAACCGTCGCCGAGATCGAAGCCCTGATGGCGCAAGCACGGACTTGCGCGGCATGAGTCGGGTCAATCTGGCAATCATCGGTGGCGGTCTGGTCGGCGCCAGTCTGGCGTTGGCGTTGCAGGCCGGGGCCAAGGCCCGGGGCTGGAAGATCGTGCTGATCGAACCGTTCGCTCCCGGCGACAGCTGGCAGCCGAGCTACGACGCACGTTCATCGGCGCTGTCCTTTGGCTCGCGGCAGATCTATCAACGGCTGGGCGTATGGCAGGAAATCTCCCGCCGCGCCGAGCCGATCAAGCAGATTCACGTGTCCGACCGTGGACGTTTTTCCACCGCCCGACTGTCGGCGATGGAAGAGGGCGTCCCGGCGCTCGGCTATGTCGTGGAAAACGCCTGGCTCGGTCATAGCCTGTGGCAACACCTCGACAAAGACGTGATCAGTTGGCGCTGCCCGGCGGAAGTCACGCGCATGGAGCCGCTGCCGGACGGCTATCGCCTGACCCTCAACGACGAAACCACGGTCGAGTGCGATCTGGCGGTGCTCGCCGATGGCGGCCGTTCCGGTCTGCGTGAACAACTGGGCATCAACGTGCGCAAGCGCCCGTACAACCAGAGCGCGCTGATCGCCAACATCACCCCGAGTGAAGCGCACAACGGCATGGCCTTCGAGCGCTTCACCGACGAAGGCCCGATGGCGCTGCTGCCGCTGCCGGAAAACCGCTGCGCGCTGGTCTGGACCCGTCTGGGCATGGACGCGCAACGTCTGGCGGAGCTGAGTGATCGTGATTTCCTCAGCGAGCTGCAAGGCGTGTTTGGTTACCGCCTCGGCACTTTGAAACAGGTCGGCGCGCGGCATCTGTACCCGCTGTCGCTGGTGGAGGCCGAAGAGCAGGTGCGTTCGCATCTGGCCGTGCTCGGCAACGCCGCCCACAGCCTGCACCCGATTGCCGGGCAGGGTTTCAACCTGTCTCTGCGCGATGCCGATGCCTTGGCCGCCGCGCTGCTGGCCAGCGACAAACCGCTGGGGGATTTCGCCACGCTGCAGGCCTATCGCGAGCGCCAGCGCCTCGATCAGGACCTCACCGTGGGCTTCTCCGATCAGGTCACGCGCCTGTTCGGCAGCACTCAGCCGCTGGTGTCGCTGGGGCGCAACATCGGCCTGCTCGGCCTCGATCTGCTGCCGCCGGCCAAACGCTGGTTCGCCCGTCAGGCCATGGGGCTGGGGACGCGGCCGGATGCGTGAGTGGCTGATCAAACAGTTTGGCAAGGCGCGGCTGATGCGCTGGATCATGACGTTCTACCCGCCGTACTTCGGCGCCGGTGTCCGGGTGAAGCACATCAGCGATGACTTTCGTGACATCCAGGTCTCGATGGGCCTGGGCTGGTACAACCGCAATTACGTCGGCACCCAGTTCGGCGGCAGTCTGTATTCGATGGTCGATCCGTTCTTCATGTTGATGCTCATGGAGAATCTCGGGTCGAAGTACATCGTCTGGGACAAGGCTGCGGACATTGATTTCATTGCGCCGGGCAAAGGCCCGGTGTTCGCCCGGTTCAACATCGACGACACCCTGCTCGACGAGATCCGTCGGCAGACCGCCAGTGGCGAGAAGTACCTGCCGCAGCTGCAGGTCGACATTCATGACGGCGCCGGCAACCTGGTGGCGCGGGTCGGTAAAACCCTTTACGTGCGGCTCAAGCCGCAAGCGAGACAGGCTTAAAGCATGGAAATGCGCGCGGATGTGCTGATTGTCGGAGCCGGAATGGTTGGCAGCGCCCTGGCGCTGGCGTTGCAGGACAGCGGGCTGGAAGTCCTGCTGCTCGACGGCAGCCCGCTGAGCGTCAAACCCTTCAATGGCGATGCGCCGTTCGAGCCGCGAGTCAGTGCGCTGTCGGCGGCCAGTCAGCGGATCCTCGAGCGCCTCGGCGTGTGGGACGGCATCGTCAATCGACGCAGCAGTCCGTACACCGACATGCACGTCTGGGACGGCAGCGGCACCGGGCAGATCCATTTCTCGGCCAGCAGCGTGCACGCCGAGGTGCTCGGCCACATTGTCGAAAATCGCGTGGTACAGGATGCCTTGCTCGACCGTTTGCACGATTGCGATCTCGGCCTGCTGGCCAATGCGCGGCTGGAGCAGATGCGTCGCTCCGGTGACGACTGGCTGCTGACCCTGGCCGACGGCCGCACCCTGCGCGCGCCGCTGGTGATCGCAGCAGATGGCGCCAACTCCGCCGTACGTCGTCTGACCGGCGTCGCCACTCGCGAATGGGATTATCTGCATCACGCCATCGTCACCAGCGTGCGCAGCAGCAAACCGCACCGCATGACCGCGTGGCAACGCTTCACCGATCACGGGCCGCTGGCGTTTCTGCCGCTGGAGCGTGACGGCCAGCAGGACTGGTGCTCGATCGTCTGGTCGACCACGCCCAGCGAAGCCGAACGGTTGATGGCGCTGGATGAAGCGGATTTCTGCCGCGAGCTGGAGCGTGCCTTCGAAGGTTGTCTCGGCGACGTCATCAGCGCCGACCCGCGGCTGTGCGTACCGCTGCGTCAACGTCACGCCAAGCGCTACGTGGCCGAGGGCCTGGCATTGATCGGCGATGCGGCGCACACCATTCACCCGTTGGCGGGGCAGGGCGTGAACCTCGGTTTCCTCGATGCCGCCGTGCTGGCCGAAGTGCTGCTGCAAGCGAACGAGCGCGGCGAACGCCTGGCGGACGTGAAAGTCCTGAGCCGCTACGAGCGCCGGCGCATGCCGCATAACCTGGCGCTGATGGCGGCGATGGAAGGCTTCGAGCGGTTGTTCCAGGCCGATCCGCTGCCGCTGCGCTGGTTGCGCAACACAGGACTGAAAATCGTCGAGCAGATGCCTGAGGCAAAGGCTCTCTTTGTGCGTGAGGCCCTCGGATTGACTGGTGATCTTCCGGCACTCGCAAAACCCTGAGATATTCATCGCGGCTGATAACCTCTTCGCGAGCAGGCTCGCTCCCACAGTTTGTAATGCATTCCAATGTGGGAGCGAGCCTGCTCGCGAAAGCGGCAGTCCAGCCACCGCGACATTCGCCCCGTGCAACATCTGGTAACTCCTTGGGAAAGTGTTCGATTGAGCTGGTAAATGTGAGTCCTTATCATTTGGGCCACTTTTCCCGACCGAGAGATCACTCCCATGTTGGCATCCAAGCGTGTTCTGACCGCACTGGCCCTGACCCTGATTGGCAGCACCGTCGCCCAGGCCGCCGATGAGGTGGTGGTCTACTCGTCGCGTATCGATGAGCTGATCAAACCGGTGTTCGATGCCTACACCGCCAAGACCGGGGTGAAGATCAAGTTCATCACCGACAAGGAAGCGCCGCTGATGCAGCGGATCAAGGCCGAAGGCGAGAACGCCACCGCCGACCTGCTGCTGACCGTCGATGCCGGCAACCTCTGGCAGGCCGAGCAGATGGGCATTCTCCAGCCGTTCACTTCGAAAACCATCGACGCCAACATTCCCCTGCAATATCGCTCGTCCAGCCACGCCTGGACCGGTCTGAGCCTGCGCGCACGGACCATCGCCTATTCCACCGAGCGCGTGAAACCGGGCGAACTGACCACCTACGAAGCGCTGGCCGACAAGAACTGGGAAGGCCGTCTGTGCCTGCGCACGGCGAAGAAGGTCTACAACCAGTCGCTGACCGCCACCATGATCGAAGTCCACGGTGCCGAGAAAACCGAGAAGATCCTCAAGGGCTGGGTCAACAACCTGTCCACCGACGTGTTCTCCGACGACGTCGCGGTACTGGAAGCGATCAACGCCGGCCAGTGCGACGTCGGCATCGTCAACACCTACTACTACGGTCGCCTGCACAAGCAGAAGCCGGATCTGCCGGTGAAGCTGTTCTGGCCGAACCAGGCGGATCGCGGTGTGCACGTCAACCTGTCGGGCATCGGTTTGACCAAACATGCACCTCACCCGGAAGCCGCCAAGGCACTGGTGGAGTGGATGACCACGCCTGAGGCGCAGAAGATCTTCGCTGACGTGAACCAGGAATTCCCGGCGAATCCGGCGGTGAAGCCTTCGGAAGAAGTGGCGGCTTGGGGGCAGTTTGTGGCTGATACGTTGCCGGTTGAAGTGGCGGGCAAGCGACAGGCTGAAGCGATCCGGATGATGGATCGGGCGGGTTGGAACTGACGCTGCGAGTCCAATCGCCGCAAGCGTGATGCGCAGCGTCACACGATAAGTGCCCACGCCATGCGTGGGCACAATCATTCAACGAGAGTCTTTCCTTGGCCCACCCCGCCCAACGCCGCTGGTATCCCATCGTCTTCGCCATCGCCGCGTTGGTGCTGCTCCCCCTCAGCGTCCTGCTGTTGTCGTGGCAGACCATCGACCAGCAGATCTGGTCGCACCTGTGGGAAACCCAGATGCCGCGCCTGCTGGGCAACACCCTGACGCTGGTCTTCGGCGTAGGTGTCGGTGTGACGCTGATTGGTGTGAGCCTCGCCTGGCTCACCAGCCTCTGTGAATTCCCCGGCCGACGCTGGCTCGACTGGGCGCTGATGCTGCCGTTCGCAATCCCGGCCTACGTGCTGGCGTTCGTGTTCGTCGGCCTGCTGGATTTCGCAGGCCCCGTGCAAAGCCTGCTGCGCGAATGGTTCGGAACCGGCCTGCGTCTGCCGCGAGTGCGCTCCACCGGTGGGGTGATTCTGGTGTTGGTGCTGGTGTTCTACCCCTACGTTTATCTGCTGGCGCGCACCGCATTTCTCGCCCAAGGCAAAGGCCTGATGGAAGCGGCGCGGGTGCTCGGCCAGTCACCGTGGCAGGCGTTCTGGCGCGTGGCATTGCCGATGGCGCGACCGGCCATCGGCGCCGGTGTGGCGCTGGCCTTGATGGAAACCCTGGCGGATTTCGGCGCAGTGTCGGTGTTCAATTTCGACACCTTCACTACCGCGATCTACAAGACCTGGTATGGCTTCTTCAGTCTGTCGAGCGCTGCGCAACTGGCCAGCCTGTTGCTGCTGGTGGTGATGCTGGTGCTGTACGGCGAACGCCGCGCCCGGGGTGCCAATCGGGCGAGTAACGAGCGGCCGCGGGTCAAGGCGTTGTATCACCTGCGCGGGCCCAAGGCCTGGGCGGCGACCGGCTGGTGCGGTCTGGTGTTTGCCTGTGCGTTTGTCATCCCGGTGCTGCAACTGCTGGTGTGGTTCTGGCAGCGCGGGCGTTTCGATCTGGATGAGCGTTACGCCGGGCTGATTCTGCACACCCTGTATCTGGGCGGCATGGCGGCGTTGATCACGGTCAGTGTGGCGATGTTGCTGGCATTCGCCCGGCGACTGGCACCGACTCCGGCAATCCGTTCCGGCGTCAGTCTGGCCAACCTCGGCTACGCGTTGCCGGGCTCGGTGCTGGCGGTGTCGATCATGCTGGCGTTCAGTTATCTGGATCGCGAACTGGTGATTCCACTGTCCGGCTGGCTCGGCGGTGCGGGCAAGCCGTTGCTGCTGGGCAGTCTGGCGGCGTTGCTGATGGCTTATCTGGTGCGCTTCGTGGCGGTGGCCTATGGGCCGCTGGAAAGCAGTCTGGCGCGTATACGGCCCTCTTTGCCTGAAGCGGCACGTAGCCTGGGTGTCAGTGGGCCGCGACTGTTTTTCAAAGTGTATCTGCCGTTGTTGCTGCCCGGCACCCTCAGCGCCGCGTTGCTGGTGTTCGTCGATGTGCTCAAGGAAATGCCTGCAACCCTGCTGATGCGCCCGTTTGGCTGGGACACGCTGGCCGTGCGCATCTTCGAGATGACCAGCGAGGGCGAATGGGCGAGGGCATCGTTGCCGGCGCTGACGCTGGTGCTGGTCGGGTTGTTGCCGGTCATCGGACTTATCCGGCGCTCGGCGCATCGAAACACTTAGTAGTGAGTCATGAATCATGCGGCTACAATGCGCGGCATTCGGTGCGGTCCGTCTGACAGACCCTGTCGCTGAAATCGGCTGAGAGCCTTCTCTTTCGGGGCTTTCGAACCGTGCAGCAGCGCTCCGCACCTTCGCCACGCCCGGAAGGAGAAACCCATGGGACAGCGTACGCCTCTGTATGACCTGCATCTCGCCCTAGGCGCGAAGATGGTCGATTTTGGCGGTTGGGACATGCCACTGCATTACGGCTCGCAGGTCGAGGAGCACCACGAGGTGCGCCGCGATTGCGGGGTGTTCGATGTATCCCACATGACCGTGATCGATGTCGCCGGTAATCAGGCCAAGGCCTGGCTCCAGCATTTGCTGGCCAACGACGTCGAACGCCTGCACAGCCCCGGCCGTGCGTTGTACAGCACCATGCTCAACGAGCGCGGCGGCATCGTCGACGACATGATCGTCTATCGCCTCGAGGACGGTTACCGACTGGTGGTCAACGCCTCGACCCGCGATCAGGACCTGGCGTGGATGCAGGCTCATCTCACCGGCTTCGACGTGCAGCTGCAAGAGCGCACGGATCTGGCGATGCTCGCCATTCAAGGCCCCCATGCCCGGCACAAGATTGCCGAACTGGTGACCCAGTCCCGCGCCAATCTGATCCAGATGCTCAAGCCGTTCGAAGGCCAGGTTGATGGCGACTGGTTCATTGCCCGCACCGGTTACACCGGTGAGGACGGTCTGGAAATTGCCCTGCCGGCCGATCAGGCCCCCGGCTTCTTCAACGATCTGGTGGGCGCCGGCATTTCTCCCATTGGCCTCGGTGCCCGCGACACCTTGCGGGTGGAAGCCGGGATGAACCTCTACGGACAGGACATCCATCAGGACGTTTCGCCGCTGGCCTCGAACATGGCCTGGAGCATCGCCTGGGAACCGGCCACACGACGGTTCATCGGTCGCGATGCGCTGGAAGCGGAAAAAACCGCCGGCGTGCAGCACAAACTGGTGGGTCTGGTGCTCGAGGAACGCGGGGTTTTGCGTGCGCATCAGGTGGTTCGTATCGCTGATGTTGGCGAAGGAGAGATCACCAGTGGTAGTTTCTCTCCTACGCTTAGCAAGTCGATTGCCCTGGCGCGTGTACCGATGGCGACTGCCGACCGCGCCGAAGTGGAAATCCGTGGCAAGTGGTATCCGGTGCGAGTGGTCAAACCGACCTTCGTCCGTCACGGCAAAACCTTGATCTAACCTTTTCCGGCGGGCACGACCGCTGACAATTTCTTGAGGACACCGAGCATGAGCAATATCCCCGCCGACCTGCGTTTTGCCGAAAGTCATGAATGGGCGCGCCTGGAAGCCGACGGCACCGTCACCGTGGGCATCAGCGATCACGCACAGCAAGCGCTGGGCGACGTGGTGTTTGTCGAGCTGACTGAAGCCGGCAAGGTGTTTGCTGCCGGTGAAGCGGCGGGTGTTGTCGAGTCGGTGAAGGCCGCTTCCGACATCTACGCCCCGGTCGGCGGTGAAGTGATCGCGGTCAACAATGAGCTGGCGGATTCGCCGGAGCTGCTGAACGAAGAGCCGTACAGCTCGTGGATCTTCAAGCTCAAGCCAAGCGACAAGGCCGAGCTGGACAAGCTGCTCGACGCTGCCGCCTACAAGGCCGTCATCGGCGAATAAGCTTCAGGCAATGCCGCAAAGCCCCGATCCGTCGGGGCTTTTTTGTGGCCGCAGCTTTCTATTGCGCGGCTCAGGCGTTGCCCAGCACCGCCTTGACCGCCGCCACCGAGCGCTCGACATCGGCCTTGGTCATGGTCGTGAACATCGGCAACGACACGATCAACCGGCCCACGCGCTCGGCCACCGGCAACATGCCTTCCTTGAAACCGCGCTCGCGGTACAGGCTCAACAAGTGGATCGGCGGATAGTGATAACCGATGCCGATACCCAGCGCCTGAATCTGCTCCATGAACGTGGCCCGCGCCGGCAAACCGTCCTTGCGCTCCGGCAACACCAGCTGGAACAAGTGCCAGTTGCTGTTGGTGAAATCGGCCGGCGGCAGTTGTGCGCCGTACTTGACTTCGAAGTCGTCGCCAAAGCATTTGAAGTAGTGGCGGGCCAGTTCCTGACGGTGAGCAGTCAGCGCTTCGATGTGGGCGAACTGGCCGAGGCCGATGGTCGCTGCGATGTCAGTCATGTTGAACTTGCCGCCCAGCACATCGACATCCAGGCCGTCGAAGCCGGTGCGGGTGACGCCCTGCAGGCGATATTTCTCCGCCAGACGCGCTTCCTCGGGTGTGTTCAGCACCAGGCAGCCACCTTCGGAGCAGGTCACGTTCTTGTTGGCCTGGAAGCTGAATGACACGAAGTCGCCGGTGGCACCGATGCGCTGGCCGTTCCAGCTCGAACCCAGGGCCTGGGCGGCGTCTTCGATGATGCGCAGATTGTGCTTTTTGGCGATGGCGTACAGGCGCTCCATGTCCACCGGCAGCCCGGCGAGGTAGACCGGGATGACAGCTTTGGTGCGCGGCGTGATGGCCGCTTCCAGTTTATCCAGGTCGATGTTGCGGGTGACCGGATCGATGTCGGCGAACACCGGGGTAGCGCCCACTTCAAGAATCACGTTGGCCGTGGCCACCCAGGAGATCGGCGTGGTGATCACTTCGTCACCCGGTCCGATGCCGGCGATGCGCAGGGCAATCTCCATGGTGCAGGTGCCGGAGTTGAAGGTGCGTACCGGACGCCCGCCGAAATACTCCGACAGTTGCGCTTCGAAGGCCTGGACCTTCGGCCCGCTGGTGATCCAGCCGGAACGCAGGACATCGCCGACGGCGGCGATGGTGGCTTCGTCGATGACAGGTTTGGAAAACGGCAGAAACGGCAGTTGGCTCATGAGGATTCGATCATCCAAGGGTTGGGCGCGTGTTACAGGTGCCACAGCATGCCCCGTTCGACCACCCGCCGCCAAGCCGTCCGCGACGGGATCGACTGCTATGCTGGTTTGACCGTGTTGCATTGACGCCGAGCGCCAGCCAAGAGAGAGCCCGTCATGTCCCAGTTGCCATCCTTGAGCCAGTTACGCGACCCCCATGCCTTCCTGCGCCGTCACCTCGGCCCCGATGCCGCCGAGCAGCAGGCGATGCTCGACAGCCTGGGCCTGGGCAGCCGGATCGAACTGATCGAGCAGACTGTCCCGCCCGCCATTCGCCTCAACCGTGATCTTGACCTGCCGCCCGCGCTGGACGAGCAGGCCGCGCTGGCGAAACTGCGCGGGTACGCCGAACAGAATCAGGTCTGGACCAGCCTGATCGGCATGGGTTACCACGGCACCCTCACGCCGACGGTCATACTGCGCAACGTGCTGGAAAATCCCGGCTGGTACACCGCCTATACGCCGTACCAACCGGAAATCGCCCAGGGCCGGCTCGAAGCGTTGCTCAACTTCCAGCAGCTGACCGTCGACCTCACCGGTCTGGAGCTGGCCAACGCCTCGTTGCTCGATGAAGCCACTGCGGCCGCCGAGGCCATGGCGCTGGCCAAGCGTGTGGCGAAGTCGAAGAGCAATCTGTTTTTCGTCGATGAAAACTGTCATCCGCAAACCATTTCCGTGGTGCAGACTCGCGCCGAAGGCTTCGGTTTCGAGCTGATCATCGACGCTGTGGATAACTTGAAACAGCACCAGGTATTCGGCGCACTGCTGCAATACCCCGACACCCACGGCGAGGTCCGCGACCTGCGTCCGTTGATCGATCACCTGCATGCGCAACAGGCGCTGGCCTGTGTCGCGGCCGACTTGCTGAGTCTGTTGTTGCTGACGCCACCAGGCGAATTGGGTGCGGACGTGGTGTTCGGCTCATCCCAGCGTTTCGGCGTGCCGATGGGGTACGGCGGGCCGCATGCGGCGTTTTTCGCCAGTCGCGAGGAATACAAACGGGCGATTCCCGGACGCATCATCGGTGTCTCGAAAGATGCGCGGGGCAACGTTGCGCTGCGCATGGCCCTGCAGACCCGCGAGCAGCATATTCGTCGGGAGAAGGCCAATTCGAACATCTGCACCGCTCAAGTGCTGCTGGCCAACATCGCCAGTTGCTACGCGGTGTACCACGGGCCGGAAGGCCTCAAGCGTATTGCCCAGCGAGTCCATCGGCTGACCTGCATCCTCGCTGCCGGCCTTGAGCGGCATGGCATCAAGCGCATCAACGAGCATTATTTCGACACGTTGACCCTGGACGTCGGTGGCGCGCAGACCGCGATCATCGAAAGCGCTCAGGCTGCGCAGATCAATCTGCGGATTCTCGGTCGCGGCCACCTGGGCCTGAGCCTCGATGAAACCTGTGACGAGAGCACCGTCGGCAAACTGTTCGATGTACTGCTGGGTGTCGATCATGGGCTCAACGTCGAGGAACTCGACGCCGAAGCGTTGGTTTCCGGGATTCCTGACAACCTGCAACGCAGCTCGCCGTACCTGCGCCACCCGGTGTTCAACGCCCATCACAGCGAAACCGAGATGCTGCGCTACCTCAAGCAACTGGAGAACAAGGATCTGGCGCTCAACCAGTCGATGATCCCGCTGGGCTCCTGCACCATGAAACTCAACGCCACCAGCGAGATGATCCCGATCACCTGGCCGCAGTTCGCCAACCTGCACCCGTTCGTGCCCCGGGAACAGGCCGTCGGTTACACGCTGATGATCGAAGAGCTGGAACGCTGGTTATGCGCGATCACTGGGTTCGATGCGATCTGCATGCAGCCCAACTCCGGGGCCCAGGGCGAATACGCCGGGTTGCTGGCGATCCGCAAATACCACGAAAGCCGCCACCAGGGCGGGCGCGACATCTGCCTGATCCCGTCTTCGGCTCACGGCACCAATCCGGCCTCGGCGCAAATGGCCGGGATGCGCGTGGTGATCGTCGAGTGCGACGAGGCGGGCAACGTCGATCTCGATGACCTGAAATCCAAGGCATCCGAGGCGGGAGACAAGTTGTCGTGCCTGATGGCGACCTATCCGTCGACCCACGGCGTGTACGAGGAGGGCATCAGCGAAATCTGCGAAGTTATCCACAAGCACGGCGGCCAGGTGTACATGGACGGCGCCAACCTCAATGCCCAGGTCGGGCTGGCGCGGCCGGCGGACATCGGCGCCGACGTCTCGCACATGAACCTGCACAAGACCTTCTGCATTCCCCACGGCGGAGGCGGGCCGGGCATGGGCCCGATCGGCATTCGCGCGCATCTGGCGCCGTTCGTCGCCAATCACCCGGTGGTGCCGATCGACGGCCCGCAGCCGCAGAACGGCGCAGTGAGTGCAGCGCCCTGGGGCAGTGCGAGCATTTTGCCGATCAGCTGGATGTACATCGCCATGATGGGGCCGCAACTGGCGGACGCCAGCGAAGTGGCGATCCTTGCGGCGAATTACCTGGCGCAGCATTTGTCCGGCGCCTTTCCGGTGCTCTACACCGGGCGTAATGATCGGGTCGCCCACGAGTGCATTCTGGATCTGCGGCCGCTGAAAGCGCAGACCGGCATCAGTGAGGAAGACATCGCCAAGCGCCTGATGGATTACGGCTTCCACGCGCCGACCATGTCTTTCCCGGTGCCGGGCACCTTGATGGTCGAGCCGACCGAGAGTGAATCCAAGGCTGAACTGGACCGATTCATCGGCGCCATGTTGAGCATCCGTGCGGAAATCACCGAAGTGCAGAACGGCAACTGGCCGGCCGAGGACAATCCGCTCAAGCGGGCACCGCATACGCTGGCCGATGTCACCGGCGTCTGGGAACGGCCCTACAGCATCGAGCAGGGCATCACGCCGGATGCGCACACCAAGGCGCATAAGTATTGGCCGGCGGTAAACCGGGTGGACAACGTCTATGGCGACCGCAATCTGTTCTGCGCCTGCGTGCCGGTGGACGATTACCGCTGATCGGCGGACAAAAAAATGCCGCTCAAATGAGCGGCATTTTTGTGGGCGACAGATTTATTCCGAAGCCACGGCGTTCTTCGCCAGAATCGCGTTCGCCAGTTCCATGTCCGTCGCCTGCAGGCCCGGGTTGTCGGCGCGGACTTTCTGCATGGCGGCTTCCAGGTACGGGCCACGGATGCCGCCATCGCTGGCAACGAAACTGCCGGCGTCGTCCTGGGCGGCGACGATCAGTTTGTGATCCTTGAAGGTCAGGTACGTCGAGCCGGTGGTGGCGCCGGACGAAATGACGTTACGCCAAAAGCTGTCAGCCATTGCCGAACCGACGGGCAGAGACAGCAGGGCAAGGGTGGCGACAGCAAGTTTGAGACGCATGAGGGATGACTCCACTGGTGTTGAATAACGGCTTGGATCGTCATTTCGTCGATCCGGTTCCGTGAAGGGCTATTTCTGCTCGCTCTGCGGCGTCACCCGCAGCACCTCCTCGATGGTCGTCAGCCCCGCTGCGACTTTCTGCGCGCCGGACAGCCGCAGACTGCGCATGCCTTCCTTGAAAGCCTGGCGGCGGAGCGCGGTCAGATCGGTATCGGGGCTGATCAGCCCCTTGAGGCTGTCGGTCAGTTGCATGATTTCGTAGACCCCGGCGCGGCCGTGATAGCCGGTGTCGCGGCATTCCAGGCAGCCGATGGCCCGTTGCGCGTTGCCCGGCAGCGGCGCCTGCCACGGCCGGGTCAGGGTTTGCCAGTCCTCTTCGGCGACAGGCAGCGGTGCCTTGCAGTGCGGACACAGTGTGCGCACCAGACGCTGGGCCATGACCCCGAGCACCGTGGCCTTGATCAAATAATGCGGCACGCCGAGTTCCAGCAGACGGCTGATGGCGCTCGGTGCATCGTTGGTGTGCAGGGTCGAGAGCACCAGGTGTCCGGTCAATGCGGCCTGGATCGCCATTTCGGCGGTCTCCAGGTCGCGGATCTCGCCGATCATGATGATGTCCGGGTCCTGCCGCATCAGCGCTCGCACCCCGGCGGCGAAGGTCAGGTCGATGTTGTGCTGCACCTGCATCTGGTTGAAGGCCGGCTCGACCATTTCGATCGGGTCCTCGATGGTGCAGAGGTTGACCTCCGGGGTCGCTAGCTTTTTCAGGGTGGTGTAGAGCGTGGTGGTCTTGCCCGAACCGGTCGGGCCGGTCACCAGAATGATGCCGTTGGGCTGCCGGGTCATGTCCTGCCAGCGCCGCAGGTCGTCGGCGGAAAAACCGAGCTGGTCGAAATCCTTGAGCAGCACTTCCGGGTCGAAGATCCGCATCACCATCTTTTCGCCGAACGCGGTGGGCAGGGTCGACAGGCGCAGCTCGACCTCGCCGCCGTCCGGGGTCTTGGTCTTGACCCGGCCGTCCTGGGGTTTGCGCTTCTCGGCGACGTTCATCCGACCGAGGCTTTTCAGGCGACTGACGATAGCCATCGTCACCTGCGGCGGAAACTGATAGACGTTGTGCAGCACGCCGTCGATGCGAAAGCGCACCGTGCCTTGCTCGCGGCGTGGCTCGATGTGGATATCGCTGGCCCGCTGCTGGAAGGCGTACTGGAACAGCCAGTCGACGATGTTGACGATGTGCGCGTCGTTGGCGTCCGGCTCCTGATCGCTGGCGCCGAGGTTGAGCAGTTGTTCGAAGTTGCCGAGGTTGCTGCCCGGCTGGTCGGCGTTGCTGGCGCCGCTGACCGATTTGGCGAGGCGAAAGAACTCGACGCTGAAGCGCTGGATGTCCGCCGGATTGGCCACCACCCGTTTGACCGGCAGTTTCAGCACGTGGGTCAGATCGGCTTCCCAGCCCCTGACGTAAGGCTGGGCACTGGCCACGGTCACCGCATCGCGATCAACCGACACCGCGAGGATCTTGTGGCGCTGGGCGAAGGCGTAGGACATCAGCGGCGTCACGGCGGCGACGTTGATCTTCAGCGGATCGATGCGCAGGTACGGCTGGCCGGCCTGCTGCGCCAGCCACAGGGTCAGGCTTTCCAGGTCCAGGTGCTTGCCCGGACGGCTGAGGTCGTCCAGTTGCTGGCCGGCGATGAATTCCAGCGGATGCACCTGCCCGTGGGTCGCCTGCCGACGGCGGGCATTCAGTGCGTGCTCGGCGGAATCCTGGCTGATGAAGCCTTGGGCGACCAGTTCACGCAATACATCATTGAGATCCAGCCAGCGGTCCTGAGTGGCGAGTTGAACGGACATGCGGGCTCCTTTTGAACGACAGTCCGCAAAGGATAGTCGTGGCCCCGCCGACCGTTGGGCCACTACCCGACAAAGGCGTTTCCGCTTTTGTCAGCCAGCCGCCTGAGCCGGCGCATCCCACGCCGCATCGGGGTTCTGCAGATTCACCGAGCAGACGCTGATCAGGTTACGAAGTTTTTCCGCGATCACCTGGGCGCGATGCCAGCTCAGGCCACCCATGACGATGTCGATGGACAGCAGGTCGTCCAGCCGCTGGACATTGACCTGTTCCGGGGTGAGGAACTGCAGGGCGAACAGGTTCAGCACCCGCACCAGCAGATCCGGTTCGGCCTCGGCCAGTATCTGGTACTGCGCAAGACAATGGGCGTTGCTGACGTTCCACACATCGGCACGGGGCGCTGGAGTGTTGACGGCTTCGAGGTGTGGCATGGCAGGTCTCCGGAATCAGTGGAGAAATTTTTACATTCGATGCCGGGCAATTCTTGTCTAAGATGAGCCGATTGGCCGGTTGATAGGGTGGATCAATTCGGTATTGGCTGCTTTTGAGGATTATTTATGCACAGTGAGCTGGACAGCTACGACCGACGCATTCTCGCCCTGCTGCAAGAGGACGCTTCCCTGTCCAGCGCACAGATCGCCGAACAGGTGGGCCTTTCGCAGTCGCCGTGCTGGCGGCGGATTCAGCGGATGAAGGAGGAGGGGATCATTCGCGGCCAGGTGACCTTGCTCGATCGCAAGAAAATCGGCCTGAACACGCAGATCTTCGCCGAAATCAAACTCAACGCCCACGGTCGCTCGAACTTCACCGAATTCACCGAGGCGATTCGCGGCTTTCCGGAAGTGCTGGAGTGCTACGTGTTGATGGGGGCGGTGGATTTCCTGCTGCGGATCGTCGCGGCGGACATCGAGGCGTATGAGCGGTTCTTCTTCGAGAAGCTGTCGCTGGTGCCGGGGATTCAGGAAGTGAACTCGATCGTGGCGCTGTCGGAGATCAAGTCGACGACGAGCTTGCCGGTACTGCGCTGAATGTGCTGGCCTCATCGCTAGCAGGCTAGCTCCCACAGTTGGAATCATTTCTTTGTGGGAGCGAGCCTGCTCGCGAAAGGGTTGTTACATGCGCAGCAGCATTTTCCAGGCGCGATTCTGGTAAACCGCGATCGCCTGATGCTTGCGTGCATCGAGCAGTTCATCGGTGATAGTCGGCTCGTTGGCCAGTTGCGCCAGTTTGTTCAGCTCGCCGTACAGACGATCCATTTCCGGGATTTCCAGCACGTTGCGCGCGTGGTGCAGCCAGACCTGGATGCGTTCGATGCGCGGCAGTTGCTCGGCCAGATCTTCCGGCTGCTGCTGATAACGCTGCAATTGCAGGGAAGTGGCTTCTTCGCCCAGCAGGCGCGGCAACCAGCTTTGCAATTGCGCGGCACCCTGGCGATTGCCACGGGTGTTGCGGTCGGCGGCCCAGGTGCGGGCCAGCAACCAGCGCGACGTGTTCAGCGAGAACAGGCCCCAGCGCGGGTCTTCCAGTTCTTCGAGGAACTGCTCTGGCGCGGCTTTGCGCACGTCTTCGTCTTCAAGGCCGACCTGCACCAGCGGGCGCCAGTCTTCCAGCAATGCATCCAGCGCCACACGCAGATCGTGGGTCGACTGACGCGGCGCAGCCTGGCCGAGGCTGCTCAGCAGGGCGCGCATTTCCGCGAGGCTTTCGACCCAGTCCTGCAGCAGGCGCCAGTGACCGTTGAAGCGATACTGTTCGGCCAGACGCTGGCTGCTGCCGAGCAAGTGCCAGCTCAGGGCGGCGAAGGCGTCGTCAAGCGGGGTTTCAGCGCTGATGGCCGGCGCCGGCAGGCTCAGCGAGTAGCTGTTGGCGTCGTACAGGCGATAGCCGCGCTCGGCCTTGCTGATATCGCAAGGCATCAGGGCCAGGGTTTCGGCCAGTTCGGCAGCGAGTTCCAGCAGCGCGGCAGGCTCGCCTTCGCGCAGTTCCAGTTCCAGCTCGCAGATTTCTTCTTTCTGCTTGCCGACCACCACGTGGCCCAGGTCCAGCGCGGCCTCGATGACCACTTTGGTCTTGCCACGGCCCCAGGCGATTTCGGCGCGCTCGCGGACGAAATCGGTGGTGAAGATTGGCTTCAGGGTTTTCTTGTCCAGCTCGGCGAGGGACTCGGGCCAGCATTCGCCGTCGAGTTTCTTCACATCGAGTTTGGCTTTGGGCAGGTGCCAGTCGTACTCGTTACGCTCGGACAGACCGGCGACGCTCTGGCCACGGGTCTTGAGGGTCTGAATCACTTCTTCGCCGTCCTTGCGCAGGCGCAGGGCAACCTTGGCCCGGGCCAGATCACGCTCGGGCGTGTCGAAGTATTGATTCATCAACTCACGGCGTTCCCAGCCACTTTTGTTGCGTTTTTTCAGTAGAGGGTGCTCGCGCAGGGCGGCGAGGGTTTCGCGGCTGACGCGGAGTTTGATTTCGGTTTCTTTCTGCATGGCCGGAAAATCCAGGATCGGGAGCGCAGCCGGGGGAATGTGTGGCTGCCAAGGTCGTGCAGTGTACAGGACTGAACCTTCCTACGCTTTGCGGCGGTTTATTCTCGGCGCCGGATGGTTCTATGATGGACTTCAATCCGGGAGTTGGAGTCAGCGATGCCTTTGCCATCCATGCAAGACCAGTTCGCTGCACTGATCGCCGTGCCGTCGGTCAGTTGCACCCAACCGAACCTGGATCAATCCAACCGGGCGGTGATCGACCTGCTCGCCGGATGGCTGGGAGATCTGGGCTTCAGTTGCGACATCCAGCAGGTCAGTCCCGGCAAGTTCAACCTGCTCGCCAGTTTCGGCAGCGGTCCCGGCGGGCTGGTACTGGCCGGGCACAGCGACACGGTGCCCTACGACGATGCATTGTGGAAAACCGACCCGCTGAAACTCACCGAAGTCGACGGCCGCTGGGTCGGCCTCGGCAGTTGCGACATGAAGGGCTTTTTCGCCCTGATCATCGAAGCCGTGCAACCGCTGCTCGACCAGCCGTTCAAGCAACCGCTGCTGATCCTCGCCACCTGCGATGAAGAAAGCTCGATGTCCGGTGCCCGGGCGCTGGCCGAAGCAGGTCAGCCGCTGGGCCGGGCGGCGGTGATCGGCGAGCCGACCGGGCTCAAGCCGATCCGCATGCACAAGGGCATCATGATGGAGCGCATCGATATCCTCGGGCAGAGCGGCCATTCGTCGGATCCGCGCCTGGGGCACAGCGCTCTCGAAGCCATGCACGACGCCATCGGCGAACTGCGTGGTCTGCGTCTGCTGTGGCAACGCGAATTCAACAACCCGCAGTTCAGTGTGCCGCAGCCGACCATGAATTTCGGCTGCATCCATGGAGGCGACAACCCCAATCGCATCTGTGGCCAGTGTTCGCTGGAGTTCGATCTGCGGCCGTTGCCGGGGATGGACCCGAAGGTGCTGCGAGCCGAGATCCTGCGCAAGCTCAACCCGGTCGCCGAGCGGCATCAGGTGAAGATCGATTACGCGCCGCTGTTCCCCGAGGTGCCGCCGTTCGAGCAGTCCGAGGACGCCGAGCTGGTGCGAATCGCCGAAAAACTCACCGGCCATGCGGCCGAAGCGGTAGCGTTCGGCACCGAAGCGCCTTATCTTCAGCGCCTTGGCTGCGAAACCATCGTGCTCGGTCCCGGCGACATCGCCTGCGCCCACCAGCCGGACGAGTACCTTGAAATGTCACGTTTGCAGCCTACCGTGCATCTATTGCGGCAGTTGATCGAACATTACTGTCTCAAAGCTGTATAAATTGCCGTCCTGCCAACCCGTATTCATGAGGAGAGCGCGCGTGTCGCCAAGCCTGTTCCGACGATAACCATCAGCCCGCTGTGCGTTTTCCGTTTCGCCCTTTTTCCGGCTGCTATTTATTACAGGCCCAGGTTCATGCCCGAATACGTCAATTGGCTTCGTCACGCGTCTCCTTATATCAATGCCCACCGCGACTGCACCTTCGTTGTCATGCTGCCCGGCGACGGCGTGGAGCATCCGAATTTCGGCAACATCGTCCATGACATCGTGCTGCTGCACAGTCTTGGCGTGCGACTGGTGCTGGTGCACGGTTCCCGTCCACAGATTGAAACCCGTCTCGCCGCGCGCGGCCTGACCCCGCATTACCACCACGGCATGCGCATCACCGATGCCGCAACCCTTGAGTGCGTGATCGACGCGGTCGGTCAACTGCGAATCGCCATCGAAGCGCGGCTGTCGATGGACATGGCCTCGTCGCCGATGCAGGGCTCACGCCTGCGGGTGGCCAGCGGCAACCTGGTGACCGCGCGGCCGATCGGCGTGCTGGAAGGTGTCGACTATCACCACACCGGCGAAGTGCGCCGGGTCGACCGCAAGGGCATCAACCGCCTGCTCGACGAGCGCTCCATTGTGCTGCTGTCGCCGCTGGGTTACTCGCCGACCGGTGAAATCTTCAACCTGGCCTGCGAAGACGTCGCCACCCGCGCCGCCATCGATCTGGGTGCCGACAAGCTGCTGCTGTTCGGTGCCGACCTCGGTCTGATCGACGAAAACGGCAAACTGGTGCGCGAGCTGCGGCCGCAACAGGTGCCGGCGCACTTGCAGCGCCTGGGCAGCAACTATCAGGCGGAATTGCTGGATGCCGCCGCCGAAGCCTGCCGTGGCGGCGTGGCGCGTAGCCATATCGTCAGTTATGCCGAGGACGGCGCGCTGCTGACCGAACTGTTCACCCGCGACGGTGGCGGTACGCTGGTGGCCCAGGAACAGTTCGAACTGGTGCGCGAGGCGGCGATTGAAGACGTCGGTGGTCTGCTCGATCTGATCAGTCCTCTGGAAGAACAGGGGATTCTGGTGCGTCGTTCCCGTGAAGTGCTGGAGCGCGAGATCGAGCAGTTCAGCGTGGTCGAGCGCGAAGGGATGATCATCGCCTGTGCGGCGCTGTATCAGATTGCCGATTCGGATGCCGGTGAACTGGCGTGCCTGGCGGTGAATCCGGAATACCGCCATGGTGGTCGCGGTGACGAGTTGCTCGAGCGCATCGAGACCCGTGCCCGGGCGCAGGGCCTGAAGACGCTGTTCGTCCTCACCACCCGCACCGCCCACTGGTTCCGCGAGCGTGGGTTCGAGCCGAGCAGCGTCGAGCGCCTGCCGGCGGCCCGGGCTTCTCTCTATAACTATCAGCGCAATTCGAAGATCTTCGAGAAGTCCCTGTGATGTGACGCCCTCATCGCGAGCAGGCTCGCTCCCACATGGTTCAGTGAGCCTGTGTGGGAGCGAGCCTGCTCGCGATAGCGTTTATTCGGTTACAAACTTCGCACTGACATAAGGCGAGTAGTCGGGCAGTACGCTTTCGACCTTGCCTTGTTCCTTCAAAAATTTTGCCGTCTCGCCAATCGCTTTCGCCGTGCCGCCGTCCAGCAGCGCCGTGGTCTGTTGTGCCTTGGCGTCCGGGAAGGCCGAACCTGCGAGCAATTCCGGGACGTCGGCGGCGTTGGCACCGGTCAGTTTGGCGATTTTATGCACCGGCACCGAGTCGGCGGTCCAGCTGTCTTTATGGGCGGCGTAATCGGCGAACGAGTCCAGAGTCACCTTGGCGAATTTGGCCACGACCTCCGGATGCTTCTCGGCAAAGTCCTTGCGCGCGACCCAGACTTCGAACGTCGGCGCCCCCCACTGAGCGACCTGGGCCGCATCGGTCAGGGTCTTGCCGGTCTTGCGGATTTCACCCAGTGCCGGCGACCAGACAAAGGCGCCGTCGATGTCTCCGCGTTTCCAGGCCGCCGCGATTTCTGCGGGTTGCAGGTTCACCACTTTGACTTTCGAGGTGTCCAGGCCCCAGTGCTTGAGCGCGCCGAGCAGGCTGTAGTGGGAGGTGGAGACGAAGGGTGTGGCGATGGTCTTGCCCACCAGATCCTCGGGTTTGTCGATACCACTGCCGTTGCGCACCACCAGTGCTTCGGCGGCATTGATCTGTGCCGAAACGATGAAGGCGACAATCGGCAGGTTGCGCGAAGCGGCGGCCGCCAGCGGGCTGGAGCCGAGGTTGCCGATCTGTACGTCACCGGAGGCGATGGCTGTCACTACTTCCGGGCCGCTGTTGAAACGGCGCCAGTCGATTTTCTCGCCTATGGTCTTCTCGTAAACGCCGTCGGCCTGGGGGACTTTGCTTGGATCGATGCCGGTCTGGTAGCCGACAGTGAGGCTGGAAGCATGGACAGAAAAAGAAATCAGCGCTGACACACAAACTGTAACAAATTGACTAGATAGTGCACGTTTGGCCATGATGGCGTCGCCTTTTCGATAGGGTTTGACGAATCGGGGTTTCGCCAAAGCTAAACGATCTAAAAAAAGGCTAATAAATACCATTTAGGAATGAGCTTAGGCGCCGATACGCTGTATCCCGGTACAGATGGCCACTATCCAGCCATATTCCTGAATGGTATGAAAAAGAATGAATAAATTCTTTTTGGGTTTATCTGGAAGTCTTTACCCTGCAAGGACCAAATAACTGCGATTAGACCTTGGTCGTAGACGCACAAGGTTAAGATTGACTTGTCAGTCACGGTCTGGCGCTAATCGCGCATCTTAGGATCCAGGGGCATCAGACTCCGGACCAGGAACACAAGAATTAGAAACGAGAGGAGCTATACATGAACAAGTCCACCCTGGCTCTGGCCGTGGCGGTAGGGGTTATTGCGCAGCAGGCAGGCGCAGCCGGTTTCATCGAAGACAGCAAGGCCACACTGGGGCTGCGTAACTTCTACATCAACACTGACAACCGCGATGGCACTGGCCCGAACAAGAACGAAGAGTGGGGCCAAGGCTTCGATCTGCGTTTCATCTCGGGTTACACCCAGGGCACCGTCCAGTTCGGCGTTGACGCCATCGGCCTGTACGGTCTGCGTCTGGATTCCAGCCCGGACAAGAGCGGCAACTCGTCGGGTAGCGCTTCCGGCGGCACCATTTTCCCGAGCGATGGCAACCGTGCCGTGCATGACTTCGCCAGCCTGGGCCTGACCGGTAAGGTCAAGATCTCCCAGACCGAGCTGAAGATCGGTACCCTGATGCCGAACAACCCGGTCATCAAGTACAACGATGGTCGTCTGCTGCCACAAACCTTCACCGGTGGCGAGCTGAAGTCCAACGAAATCAAGGACCTGACCCTGACTGCCGGTCAGATCGAATCCGCCAAGGGCCGTAACTCCAGCAACGACGAAAACCTGTCGATCGCTGGTGCGAACGCCGGTTCGAACTACGACAAGGGCGTGTTCAGCAACAAGTTCTACTACGCCGGTGCTGACTACAAGCTGACCAAGGACCTGACCGCCTCGTACTACTACGGCGAGCTGAAAGAGTTCTACTCGCAGAACTTCCTGGGTCTGGTACACAACTGGGCCATCGGTCCAGGCGTACTGAAAAGCGACCTGCGCTACTACCGCAGCCGTGACAACGGCAACAACGGCGACACGCCTGCGTACTTCACCAGCGGCTACTACGGCGGCAACACCGTCAAGGGCAAGGTCGACAACGATCTGTACAGCTACCTGGCACTGTACTCGGTTGAAGGTCACACCTTCGGCGCCGGCTACCAGTACACCAAGGGCGACAGCGACTTCCCTTGGCTGAACCAGGGTGACGGTTCGTCCAACAGCACCATCACCGACATGCAGATCCAGAAGTTCGGTCGTGCCGGTGAGCGTACCTGGCAGGCTCGCTACGCCTATGACTTCGCCAAGGTCGGCGTACCTGGCCTGACCGCCGGTGTGATCTACCTGCGTGGCGATAACATCGACACTCCGCTGGGCGAAAAAACCGAGTGGGAACGTGACCTGACCGTTGGTTACGTGATTCCGGAAGGCCCGCTGAAGAACCTCGGCGTTGCCTGGAAGAACGCCATGTGGCGCACCGACCTGGCGAACACTCGTTCCCAGGACGAAAACCGCCTGATCGTCAGCTACTCGATCCCGCTGCTGTAATAGCGCTCGAGCAACCGACGTAAAAAAGCCCCGTCCGGCATCGCGCCGGACGGGGCTTTTGTGTTTTCGGGTCAGGCCCACCCCCGTAGACCTTTCCCGACATTTCCCTCTTTACAGCAACTCAAGGCCTTCTCGAACCTTGGGGCCGATGTTCGGCGCGTTGCCGGCGAGCGTCCAGTGAACAGAAGTTTAATATTCGTAAATGATCTAGATATCTAGTTATTTATTCTTTTTCTGAATGGCAAATTGCGAGCTACAGTTGAGGTCTCCAACAACTCATCAGGAGCAGCACCATGAGCCTCAGACTCGGCGATATCGCCCCCGATTTCGAACAGGATTCCAGCGCCGGCAAGATTCGTTTCCACGAGTGGCTCGGCAATAGCTGGGGCGTGCTGTTTTCCCATCCGGCGGACTTCACTCCGGTCTGCACCACCGAGCTGGGCTTCACCGCCAAGCTCAAGGATGAGTTCACCAAACGCGGCGTGAAAGCCATCGCGCTGTCGGTCGATCCGGTGGATTCGCACCACAAGTGGATCGAAGACATCAACGAAACCCAGAACACCATCGTCAATTTCCCGATCCTGGCCGATGCCGATCGCAAGGTGTCCGATCTTTACGACCTGATCCACCCGAACGCCAGCGATACCCTGACTGTGCGCTCACTGTTCGTGATCGATCCGAACAAGAAGATCCGCCTGACCATCACCTACCCGGCGAGCACCGGGCGCAACTTTCACGAGATTCTGCGGGTGATCGACTCGCTGCAGCTCACCGACAACTACAAGGTGGCCACCCCGGCCAACTGGCAGGACGGTGAAGAGGTGGTGATCGTGCCGTCGCTCAAGGATGAAGACGAAATCAAGCAACGCTTTCCGAAGGGCTACCGCGCGGTGAAGCCGTACCTGCGCCTGACGCCACAGCCGAACAAATAAAGTCCAATCGCCAGCAGGCTGGCTCCCACAAGGGCGCGTTCCAATGTGGGAGCCAGCCTGCTGGCGATGGCGGCGGTGAATGCTCCGCGCGCCTTCAGTTTGTAACCACGATGCAGGGTTTCAGGCCGTTTTGACGGCCTGTTTTTTTGCCCGGAGGAAAGTGAAACGTATATCTCTATAAAGAATAACCAAATGAATAAATATGATTTATAGATATATGAATCAGCTGATAAGGTCACTCTCATTGAAGCGAGATCGCAAACCGCGAATCGCCAGAAACACGCAAGGAATCATCTGAATGCTGGTCGTCTCACTCGGTGGCAGTCCCAGTCAACGCTCCCGTTCCGGGGTGTTGCTGGAGCGCTCGCAACGCTGGTTGCAGCAGCAAGGGGTGGAAGTGGTGAGTTATCAGGTGCGGGACTTTCCGGCCGAAGACCTGCTCCACGCCCGCTTCGACAGCCCGAAGGTGCTCGACCTGCTGCAACAGATTGAAAACGCCGATGGCTTGCTGATCGCCACCCCGGTCTACAAGGCGTCGTTCTCCGGTGCACTGAAGACCCTGCTCGATCTGCTGCCGGAACGCGCCCTGAACCACAAGATTGTCTTGCCGATGGCCACGGGCGGCAGCATCGCCCACATGCTGGTGGTCGATTACGCCCTCAAGCCGGTGCTGTCGGCGTTGAAGGCCCAGGAAATGCTGCAAGGGATTTTTGCCGAGGACAGCCAGATCGCCTACGGCGAGGGCAGTGCTGCGGCGCAGCTGGCGCCGGCTCTGGAGCAGCGACTGCATGAAGCGCTGGACCAGTTTGTCAGCGCCATGGCCCGCCGGCCGAAGCCGCTGGAGCCGGGGCTGTTGAATGAACGTTTGTTGAGTGCTCGCTGGAGCATTTGAGCCACATCGACACTTGAAGTACTGGCCTTACTCGCCCGTCAACGGGCAAGCAGGTGCAGCCAAAACCCAACAGCAAAAAGGAGAGCGCTATGCGCACTGTATTTTTGCGTCGTGGTCTGGTCGCTCTGTTTGCTGCGGCTGTGTCCTTCGGCGCCATCACTCAAGCCCAGGCCGAGACGCTTCGGATCGGTTATCAGAAATACGGCACGCTGGTGCTGCTCAAGGCCAAGGGCACCCTGGAAAAACGCCTCGCCGCCCAAGGCGTCGACGTGCAATGGACTGAATTCCCCGGCGGCCCGCAACTGCTGGAAGGCCTGAACGTCGGCTCGATCGACTTCGGCGTCACCGGTGAAACCCCGCCGGTCTTCGCCCAGGCAGCCGGTGCCGATCTGCTCTACGTGGCCTACGAGCCGCCGGCGCCGAACAGCGAAGCGATCCTCGTGCCGAAAGACTCACCGATCAAGTCGGTGGCGGATCTCAAGGGCAAGAAAGTCGCTCTGAACAAGGGCTCCAACGTCCACTACCTGCTGGTGCGTGCGCTGGAAGACGCCGGCCTCAAGTACACCGACATTCAAACCGTATTCCTGCCGCCGGCCGATGCTCGCGCCGCGTTCGAGCGTGGCAGCGTCGACGCCTGGGTCATCTGGGACCCGTACCAGGCCGCCGCCGAGCAACAACTGCAAGCGTACACCCTGCGTGACGGCAAAGGCATCGTCGACAACCACCAGTTCTATCTGGCGACCAAACCCTACGCAAAGAAAAATCCAGAGGTGATCAAGACCCTCGTGGAAGAAGTGCGCGCCGTTGGTGAGTGGTCCAAGGCCAACCCGCAAGACGTGACCCAACAGGTCGCGCCGCTGCTCGGCCTGCCGGCAGACATCACCCTGACTTCGGTGAAACGCCAGGGCTACGGCGCGCTGTTCCTGACCCCGGAAGTGGTCGCCGCGCAACAGAAAATCGCCGACACCTTCTACCAGCTCAAGCTGATTCCCAAGCCGTTGAGCATCAAGGACGTGATCTGGACCCCACCGGCCGCTGTGGCCCAAAGCTCGGTTACCCAAGCCCAGTAAATCGAATCCCCAAGGAGACCACTCCATGAGCCTCAACATCTTCTGGTTCCTGCCTACCCACGGCGACGGCCATTACCTTGGCACCGCCGAAGGCGCCCGCGCCGTCGACCACGGCTATCTGCAACAGGTCGCGCAAGCGGCGGATCGTCTGGGCTTCGGCGGCGTGCTGATTCCCACTGGCCGCTCCTGCGAGGACTCGTGGCTGGTGGCAGCGTCGCTGATCCCGGTGACCCAGCGTCTGAAGTTTCTGGTCGCCCTGCGCCCCGGGATCATTTCCCCGACGGTGGCGGCGCGTCAGGCTGCGACCCTGGATCGTCTGTCCGGCGGTCGTGCGCTGTTCAACCTGGTGACCGGCGGCGATCCGGAGGAGTTGGCCGGCGACGGTCTGTTCCTCGATCACGAAGCGCGCTATCAGGCGTCGGTGGAATTCACCCGGATCTGGCGCCGGGTGCTGGAAGGCCAGACCGTGGATTACGACGGCGAGCACATCAGCGTGAAGGGCGCCAAATTGCTCTATCCGCCAATCCAGCAACCGCGTCCGCCGCTGTATTTCGGTGGTTCGTCGGAAGCGGCGCAGGATCTGGCTGCCGAACAAGTGGAAATGGTCCTGACCTGGGGCGAGCCGCCAGCAGCGGTGGCCGAGAAGATCGAACAGGTTCGCGCCAAAGCGGCCAGGCTCGGTCGCACCGTACGCTTCGGTATTCGTCTGCATGTGATCGTGCGGGAAACCAACGCTGAAGCCTGGCAGGCAGCGGATCGCCTGATCTCGCATCTGGACGACGACACCATCAAACGCGCCCAGGCTTCGCTGGCGCGGTTCGATTCGGTCGGCCAGCAGCGCATGGCCGCGCTGCACGGTGGTAGCCGCGACAACCTCGAAGTCAGCCCGAACCTGTGGGCCGGCGTCGGTCTGGTGCGCGGCGGTGCCGGTACGGCACTGGTCGGTGATGGTCCGACCGTGGCGGCACGGGTGAAGGAATACGCGGCGCTGGGCATCGATACCTTCATCTTCTCCGGTTATCCACACCTCGAAGAGTCGTATCGCGTCGCCGAGCTGCTGTTCCCGCACCTTGACGTCGAGCGTCCGGAACTGCCGAAGAGCGCCGGTTATGTCAGCCCTTTCGGCGAGATGGTGGCCAACGACATCCTTCCCAAAGCCGCGTCCCAGAGCTGAGGCGCCGCCATGAAGAAATTTATCCACAGCCTCGCGCCCTGGGCGTTGCCGGTGTTGTTGCTGGTGGTGTGGCAGTTGTCGGTGTCGGCGGGCTGGTTGTCGACGCGGATTTTGCCGGCGCCGGTGGCGGTGATCGAAGCCGGCGTGAGCCTGGTGCGCAGCGGTGAAATCTGGACGCACCTGGCAATCAGCGGCTGGCGCGCCGCGCTGGGCTTCACCATCGGTGGCAGCATCGGCCTTGCGCTGGGCTTCATCACCGGTCTGTCGAAGTGGGGCGAACGCCTGCTCGACAGCTCGGTGCAGATGATTCGCAACGTGCCGCACCTGGCGCTGATTCCGCTGGTGATCCTGTGGTTCGGCATCGACGAGTCGGCGAAGATTTTTCTGGTGGCGTTGGGCACGTTGTTCCCGATCTACCTCAACACCTATCACGGCATCCGCAACGTCGACCCGGCGCTGGTGGAAATGGCGCGCAGTTATGGCCTGTCCGGTTTCAGCCTGTTCTGGCAGGTGATTCTGCCGGGTGCGCTGCCTTCGATTCTGGTCGGCGTGCGCTTCGCCCTGGGTTTCATGTGGCTGACGCTGATCGTGGCGGAAACCATCTCCGCCAGCTCAGGCATCGGTTACCTGGCGATGAATGCCCGTGAGTTCCTGCAGACCGACGTGGTGGTGCTGGCGATTCTGCTCTACGCGGTGCTCGGCAAACTGGCCGACCTCGCGGCCCGTGGCCTTGAACGTGTGTGGTTGCGTTGGCATCCGGCCTATCAAGTGGCGAAAGGAGGTGCGGCATGACGGCTCAACAACCTCCACGCCTGCTGCGCGGGATTCCGCTGGTGGTGCGCAACCTGCAGAAGACCTTCGGCGCGCGGCAGGTGCTGCGTGACATCGACCTGCACATTCCGGCGGGGCAGTTCGTCGCCGTGGTCGGGCGCAGTGGTTGTGGCAAAAGTACTTTGCTGCGCCTGCTCGCCGGCCTCGATCAGCCCACCGGCGGCGATCTGCTCGCGGGTGCCGCACCGCTCAGCGATGCCCGGGAAGACACCCGGCTGATGTTTCAGGAAGCACGGCTGCTGCCGTGGAAAAAGATCATCGACAACGTCGGTCTTGGCCTCAAGGGCAACTGGCTTCCACAAGCCCTGGAGGCGCTGGATGCGGTCGGTCTGGCGGATCGCGCCAATGAATGGCCGGCGGCATTGTCCGGCGGGCAGAAGCAGCGTGTGGCGCTGGCCCGGGCGCTGATCCATCAACCGCGTTTGCTGTTGCTCGATGAGCCGCTGGGCGCACTGGACGCGCTGACCCGGATCGAGATGCAGCAACTGATCGAACGTCTCTGGCAACAGCATGGTTTCACCGTGTTGCTGGTGACCCACGATGTCAGCGAAGCGGTGGCGATTGCCGACCGGGTGATTCTGATCGAGGACGGCGAAGTCGGTCTCGACCTGCAAGTGGAGCTGCCGCGCCCTCGGGTCCGTGGCTCCCATCGCCTGGCCGCGCTGGAAACCGAAGTGCTCAACCGTGTGTTGTCCCTGCCCGGCGAGCCGCCGGCGCCGGAACCCGTTTCACCCTTGCCTACGCAATTGCGCTGGGCGCAATGAAGCAGCTGCGAGCAGCAAGCTACAAGCCGCAAGTAGAAGCACAGTGCTTTTGCTTGCCGCTTGAAGCTCGCAACTTGCGGCTTATTTCGACCTCAGGAGAAATATCATGACTATCAAAGCCATCAACGTACGCAACCAGTTCAAAGGCGCGATCAAGGAGATCGTTCTCGGCGACGTGCTGTCGGAAATCGACGTGCAGACCGCCTCCGGCATCGTCACTTCGGTGATCACCACCCGTTCGGTCAAGGAGCTGGAACTGGAGGTCGGCAGCGAAGTGATCGCCTTCGTGAAGTCCACCGAGGTGTCCATCGCCAAGTTGTAAGCCTGTGAGTAAAAAACAACCCCGGAGGGTGTGAGCCCTTCGGGGTTTTTTGTGCCTGTCGTGTGCTGCGCTAGAGAACCCGCTTGGGCAGATAGGGCGGCAGATACAGCCCGATATAGGCATCGAACACGCGCATCCCTTCCTCGGCCATGCGCGGGGTGATCTGCCCGTGCTGCTGCACCGAGCGGGCGTAAACGCGGTCGCCCAGTTCCATCGCCAGCGCGAACACGTCCACGTCATCCGGCAGCTTGGGCAGTTCGAAGTGATGATCGAACAGCTTGTGCATCAGGTCGCCCAGTTCGAGGTCGTGCTGGCGGTCGGCCTGGGTGACTTCGGTCAGGCCGTGCTGCGCGAGGATCAGTTGGCGGGCGGCGGCGTCTTCGTCGTAGATCTCCAGCATCCGTTGCTCGACCAGCCGGGACAGGTCGCGCCAGTCGCGCAGAGCGTCGTGATCGATCGGCGCTTGCAGGCAGGCGCGGAAGGCGGCGTGGACATCCGCCGTCAGGCCTTCGAGCAACGCCGGGACGCTGGCGAAGAAGTGGTAGACCGAGGAGGGCGGAATCTGCGCCCGCTCGGCGACGCTGTAGACCGACAGGCTCGCCACACCCTCGGCGGCCAGCAGTGTGCGCGCGGCGTCGAGTATCGAATCGATCCGCGCCTGACTGCGGGCACGGGGTTTGCGGACGGGGGCGGGACGCGTCATGAAAGTCTCCTGCGGGGCAGCGGGCATTGTACGCAGAGCTTGAATCTCTGCCACAGAGGCCAATAAAAAAACGCCGCGGGCTGAGAAGCCAACGGCGTTTTCATGTGCTGCAGTCCGCTTAAACGGTGTGCAGGTACCAGTTGTACTCAAGGTCGGAGATGGAGTGTTCGAACTCCTCCAGCTCGCTTTCCTTGCAGGCGACGAAGATATCGATGTATTTCGGATCGATGTACTTGGCCATCACCTCGCTGTCGTCCAGCTCGCGCAGGGCATCGCGCAAGTTGTTCGGCAGGCTCTGCTCGTTCTGCTCGTAGCTGTTGCCTTCGGTCGGGGCCGGTGGCTCGATCTTGTTGGTCAGGCCGTGATGCACGCCCGCCAGTACCGAAGCCATCAGCAGGTACGGGTTGGCATCGGCGCCGGCAACGCGATGTTCCAGGCGGACCGCATCGGCGGAGCCGGTCGGTACGCGCAGGGCCACGGTGCGGTTGTCCAGACCCCAGCTCGGCGAGTTCGGCACGTAGAACTGTGCGCCGAAACGACGGTAGGAGTTGACGTTGGGGCAGAGGAAAGCCATCTGCGCGGGCAGGGTCTCGAGCACACCGCCGATCGCGTGACGCAGCGCGGCGTTCTGCTCGGGATCCTCGCTGGCAAAAATGTTTTTGCCATCTTTGTCGAGAACCGAAATGTGCACATGCAGACCGTTGCCTGCCTGGCCAGGGTACGGCTTGGCCATGAAGGTGGTGTCCATTTCATGGTCGTAGGCGATGTTCTTGATCAGACGCTTGAGCAGTACCGCGTAGTCGCAAGCCTTGATCGGGTCGGCGACGTGGTGCAGGTTCACTTCGAACTGCGCCGGGGCACTTTCCTTGACGATGGCGTCGGCCGGGATACCTTGCTCTTTCGCACCTTCCAGAATGTCCTGGAGGCAGTCGACGTACTCGTCGAGGTCGTCGATCAGGTAGACCTGGGTCGAATGCGGGCGTTTGCCGGAGATCGGCGAGCGTGGCGGCTGAGGGCGGCCGTTCACGTTTTCCTGGTCGATCAGGTAGAACTCGAGTTCGAATGCGGCGCAGATGGTCAAGCCAAGCTCGTCAAACTTTGCAACAACTTGACGGAGCACTTCGCGCGGGTCGGCGAAGAAAGGGTCGCCTTCGAGTTCGTGCATGGTCATCAGCAGTTGCGCGGTCGGGCGCTTTTGCCATGGCTCGTTGCACAGGGTATCGGGGATTGGATAGCAGATACGGTCGGCGTCGCCGATGTCCAGGCCCAGGCCGGTGCTTTCCACCGTCGAACCATTGATATCCAGAGCAAATAGAGAGGCCGGCAGGTTGATGCCTTTCTCGTAAACCTTGTGGAGGCTGGTGCGTTCGATGCGCTTGCCGCGCACCACACCATTCATATCCGCAATCAGAAGGTCAACGTACAGAACCTCAGGATGTTCCTTAAGGAACGCGTTCGCTTCGTTAAGCTGAACGGCACGCGGGGGTACCGACATGATGCAACACCTTTGTTGTTAAAATATCAATCATTGATCTTTTCTGGTTTCAGTCAACCCGAACGGCATGCCGAAGTCAAGCGAGGCCTTTTTTGCCCCGAAAAAGCGCCGCGAGGGCATTTATGGGGCACTTTGGGGCATTTTTTTTTCCGTGAAAGACGCGCCACCCGCAGGCTTGAGCAGGCCGTGTTGTATTTTTTACGGGGGTGTTGTGTAAAAAAATGAACAAGGCTAAGCTCGGGTCAAACCCATAACAGCAATAATACCGGGGTGCTTCATGTCTCGCCTGCCGTTAATCGGCGTCACCGGCTGCTCCGTGCAGTACGGTCTGCATGCTTATCACATCAGTGGCGACACGTCCGTCCGCAGCGCAGCCGACAGCCAGGCTCGCATTCTGCCAGCGATCTCTTTGTCCATGGCGGATCAGGCGCCGGCGTCCGATATTCTGGACGCGGGGAAGGGCATCCTCTTCAGCGGTTCTCCTTTCAATATAGATCTCTTTCCTGCTCCCGGCCTGCACCGCGCCCGTCGCCGTGCCCGTGATTCTGCACACCCTGGATGTGCACAGGAAATGCAACGCCAGCGTAAAGGGCAGGTAAGCTCCTCCTTCATTGTCGATGCGCGGTGCCAGGCGTAAGCCGGCACTGCGCGCAAACAAGCCCCC